>JAFCDT010000046.1 GCA_017609525.1 Candidatus Woesearchaeota archaeon
ACAAATTAAGATTCTCATAAGCTAAAACAGCTCCGCAACCATCACACAAAGTTCCATCAGAAAATCCAGCCCCCCCATTAAGTTTTAAACAATTATTTTGTATATTTGAAACAACACCCAGCTGTTTTAAATAGTATGAAACAGAACAGGTATTAAAAGCATTATCATTAAAACAACTCTTCTTAAGATATCCTGAATCATCATAATAAAGGTTGGCCAAAGAAACTCCAGACAAAAATAATAAAACTAAAAATACAAAAACAACCATAGTCTTATTTTTCATTATTCCATCCTCACAGCAAATGCAAATTCATAAATTTCATCCTGAATAGACCTTTTTATTGACAACAAAACAATGTCCGCATCAGTATCGTCCTCTATTGGTTCAACATTTGTTTCTCCTACCACAAGTGAAGAATAATCTCCCATAATGGCGAGATCATTTTGGTTAGCGGTAATTTGATTCTCAGCAATATCTCTATAATTCTTAATACCAAAACCTATTTCAACATTATCAAACTCATTCAACTCAGACTTAGAAGTTCCTTTAGATACAGTAATGGGGTAACTAACGCTAGCAACAACATTATTATCATATAAAGTAAAGTCAACAACAGGGGTCTTAAAAGTTATGTCATATCCTTTTCCCTTAAATATCTCAAAATCCTTTATGCAATTTCCAATATGATCCAGAAAATAATTTTCTAGATTAGTTTCAATTTCATTGGTTGTTGGAATCTCAAAATTAGGTGTTTTATAATAATAAGCATAATCTTTTCCTTCATAGGACAAAAATCCTAATGGGGCACTATTGTAATATCCTCCTCTCGATCCAACATACATTAATGATTCCTTAACTGTTTCATCAATGCAGTTCTGGACATAGTCTTGTACTTCTTTACCCTTAGTAGAAAAAGGAACCTCTTTTCCAACAGGTCCAATGTTTCCCCTAATAAAAAAGAAAAGTGCGATAATAATTACAATAACTAAACCAACAGCAATAAAAATAGTTGTCTGTCCTCTTTTTTGCATAAACATATGGTTTAAAATGAGGTTTTATCTTTTAAATAATTTTCTAAATCTTAATATTACCTTTAAATTTCCTCATTAATTTCTCAGGGTCTTTACCCTTCATCATCTTCATCAACTTTTTACTTTGCCTATACTGTTTTAATAACTCTCTAACCTCTCCCACAGTAACGCCCGCACCCTTAGCAACCCTATCTATTCTTGCTCGTGTTAAAATATCTGGATCCTCTAACTCTTCCTTGCTCATGCTTTGCATTATATGTTTCCATTTCTTCAACTTTTCTTCCTGAACATCCAGCATGTCCTTGGGGATCTTAATATTACCCATACCAGGGATCATTTCCATAATCTTGCTCAAAGGACCTAACTTCCCCATATTTTGCATTTGTTCATACAAATCTAAAAAGTTAAAATCGCCTTTCAAAAATTTCTTACCCAGGTCTTCTGCTGTTTCTTCACTTATCTCTACTTTAACCTTTTCTAACAAGGCCTCTAAGTCTCCCATCCCTAATAACCTAGAAACAAAACCCTTTGGATTAAATCTTTCAATATCATTTATTTTTTCTCCAACACCAACAAATTTAATCTTAGCACCAGTAACACTACAGGCACTTAATGCTCCACCACCCTTAGCAGTTCCATCTAGTTTAGTTATTATAACACCAGTAATCTTTCCACTATCATGAAACTTTTGCGCTTGCTCTTTAGCAGCCTGACCAATATCTGCACTAACAACTAGCAAATTTTCATCTGGTTTAACTTTATTATATAGATTTGTAATTTCTTTAATCAATTCGTCACTTAAAGCATCCCTTCCCGCAGTATCTATTAATAGGACATCATATTTAGAAAAATCATTTTTAAACTCATTATAAATCTTAATAACATCTTTCTCATCTCTTTTAGTATAACAATCGACATTAACCTGCTTAGCTAACTGCTCTAATTGGTCAATTGCTGCAGGCCTATGCACATCCAACCCCAATACACCAACCTTAAATCCTCTTTTTTGATAATAATGGGCTAACTTTCCTATTGTAGTAGTCTTTCCACTTCCATATAATCCAACAAACATTATTTGAAAGGGTTTCTTTTTCTTGTCAATCTTAATTTCCTCTTCTTCACCACCTAAAAACCTGACTAACTCATCATAAACAACTTTTACCAGGTATTCTCGTTCATTAATATTCTTTGGCCTTTCCTCTAGGAATCTTTTTTTAATATTCTGGGTTAAATCAAAAACCAGCTTAACATTAACATCTCCAGCTATCAAAGCTCTTTGTATATCTCTGATTAGTTCATTCACAACTTTTTCATCAACAAAAACAGCCTTGGCTATTTTTTTTAAAGAATCCTTTAATACACTCCCAAGCTTATCTAAAACCATAATCTTATTAGAAATAGCTTTATTTAATAAATTATCGAATTTTTTTGTAAGCAAACCATATTAACAATGCTAATAAAATGCCAACAGCAATAAATCTAACATAATCTCCTAAATATCTCCAATATCTTAAAAACCCAATGATAATATTCCCCAAACCGCCCACACCCAACCCAAAACTAACAATCTTATTTCCTTTCAGTATCAGTCCGATAATCAAAGCAATAAAACCTGCAACCAAATAAATTAAAAACACATTTTTCTCATATGCTTCTCTTAAAGCATTATTTTTATCCATGCACACTTTTTGTTCTTGTATTTCCTCTGCACTAATTTTAACATTAGGTCCTTCTAAAGTAATAGGTCTATAACATTCCTCATAATCAGGACTAGAGTAAAAAGTTGAAATACCTACAGACACAAATATCACTAAAACAATAGCAATTGCCCATGCCAAGATATTAGTTTTAAGATTTTTCATAGGTTTATTTAGGTTCCTTTTTCTTTTAAATCTTTCTTTTCAAAACAATGTTCATAAAAATCGCACTGGCCGGTTCTCCACTTACATAATGGCCCTTCCTTCATAGGATAATCATCCGCTTTTTTGCTTCGTGTAACTTGTTGTATATTTTTGCATTTTTCTTTGGCTTCTTCTATTAATTCATCAGTAACTTCAATCTCCTTTTCTCCAAACTTCAAAAAATTCACAGTCACCTTATCTGGTTTTTTTCCATTTTTTTCAGAGTATAGCAAAGCATATATTCCGAGTTGCAATCTTATCTCATTATTTATCTCAAACCTGCTGCTTGTTTTATAATCTACTAAATTAATCTCTTCTCCTTCATGAATAGCATCAATAAATCCTCTAACCTGATGTTTTTCAGAAACAAATTCTTCTTCCCTTATCGGTTTTAATTCATTAAAAGATTCAACTAAGTTGTCTTCATCTAATTTATCCATAAAATCATCTAACCATTGCAACAACATATTCTGAGATTCAGTAAAATAATAACCAATTTCCTCACTTCTCAATCCCAAATCAAAAATGTCTTTTTTCTTTTCTAACCACTTTTGTTTTAGTAAATCTAAGATTATAGTTTTAAATTGCAATTCATAACTCTCTTTTTGTATAGCTTCAACATTAATATCAAAAAATTCCTCTAAAACAGAATGGACAATGTTTCCTCTAACCTGATGAATATTCTTTTTAGTAGGTAACTGGGCAATATATCTGTAATAATACTTTCTGGGACACTGATGATAAGTATTTATCGAACTAGGAGACTCAATTCTTGTCATTAACAACAAAAAAAACTAGTCATATTTAAAGAATTATATGTTTGAGGCTATAGACCCAAGCCCCCAATAATCTTCTCACCATTAAATACTTCTAAATCTTCATAATTTTGCCCCTTGCCTAAATACAAAATTGGTTCTCTAGTAATAAATCCAACAGAAACCATTGCTCCTCCTTTTTCATCAACATCTGCTTTAGTCAAAATTATACCATTTATATCAATAGCTTCATTAAATTTCTTAGCTTGTTCAATACAATCATTCCCAGTAATACTCTCACCAACAAATATCTTCATATCAGGATTAGCAACCCTAACAATTTTCTTCATCTCATCTATCAGATTAACATTACTGTGAAGTCTTCCAGCAGTATCAATCAAAACAACATCTAAACCATGGGACTTGGCGTATTTAACACCATCAAAAGCTACAGCAGCAGGATCAGAACCATAATCATGTTTTATAACCTTAACACCAATTCTTTTGCC
>JAFCDT010000047.1 GCA_017609525.1 Candidatus Woesearchaeota archaeon
ATGCCCTGCAACATTAGTGTAACAACTGATATCCACAATGCTAACCCTGCCAGGCTTAACAATGTCTTTAATCCTTATCCCTTTTTCACTAAATAATCCCCATCCTTCAACAGCTCTAAATCTGTTTTCTGCAGCAGCTTTAATCTTTGCTTCAGATTTAGTGTCATTTTGAATATATCTAATAATGTCTTTAACAGAATACTCTTTAAGCTCCTCTTTTAGTTTATTTAGAACTCTTTCAATTAAGACTCCTAAAGGATCATGTAAATTTATTCCAAATACATTGCCCCAATCAGAAGCACTTAATTCACTAGGCTTTATGGAAAAAGAAAAATCAGTAGGGATTCCTTTTTGCCTATATTCATTAAAGTAACCTTGAGGAGTATAAATATCTACATCAAGTTTTTTGGTCGTTAATCCCCACTCTTCTAGCAAACTTGTATCTTTTTCATTCTCATACCTCATTGTCCAGAATATCCCCATTGTATCAAAAATCAAGACAGAAATATTTTTCTTTAACTCTTGGGGTAAATCCGAGATTTCTTCTGCGATAGTGCCCAAAGAATAAGATTTTCCAGAGTTATGAGAAATTATCCCATTTGCAATAAATGAATGATTTTTAGGTACCTTTAAATCATATACCACACCTTTATATTTTAAGATATTCTGTTTTTTTTCTTCGAGATGTTCTCCAAAATTTCCTTTTCTTAAGCCTTATCATTTTTTTTTCAGAAAAGAAACCAATATATTCTTCAAAATTTTTAATAGATTCGTAATCCCAAATTGAGAGTGCATAACTCAGAAAATTCTTACCATTGCAAGTAACCTTTTTTTCTCTGATCCGCCCATGTATACCAAAATGACCCAGTAGAAGTTGCAAATCTTTCAAAAACTCACAAGAGTTTGAGTAATATTCAATATTGGCTCCATTCTTACATATAAAGCCATCACAAGAAAATAATGCTTTCAAAAACTGAGCAATAGTGGATTTAGGAGACAAAAAAATAGCATTGGGTACACGAATAATGTTACTCTTTTTTCCAATAGGTACACCTAAACTAACAAATTTATTAATAACTTTTTGATGTCTGGTTTCTATAACCTCACAATTATACCTTCTTCTTTTATATCTCTTTGACTTAATTTTAAAATAATTATCTAAATCTTTTTTAGCTTGAACTAGGATTTCTTCTTGAGCATTAATAATCCTTAATCTTTTTTTAATGCCATTGTACCAATAACCTCGACCATCTTTAAATCTTCCTTTTTGCACGAAAAGTGTTCCATCAGCTAGAAGAAAACCCAATAGTCTCGCAATCCTTTTTCCAATATGTACACTAGCTTTATGTTTAGGCAACCATAACAAACTAACAATTTTATCTTTGGTAGTTAATTCTTCTGCAATTTTCCAAGAAAATTTTTTATTAGATTTAACTAAAAAAGGATGCTCTGAAGTAGTAATTAATTTTTGTCCATCAATAAGCTCTATGTTAAATAATTTTTCATTAACTTGATATTTTAATAATTTAGCTTTTTCTAACTCAAATTTACTATTATTTTTATTAAAGGAATAAATTTTATCTTTTTTTTCATTGAAATCTTTTATTCTTTTATACCCTTTATCGGTAAAAATAAATGTTTCTTCTGTCAAACAACCCCTTTTACCCGAGATAAGTATAACATGAGACCTATTAACATCCATATATACATCATTAGCCATAGACATATCCGGACCCATCTTAACGTATTGTTTTCCTATAAAGATAGTACCTTCTCTACCAAAAGCCTTTCTGTCAGGCTCGTTTCTTCCAACAACAACATCATAAGTCATTTTAACATTTTCATTCTTTTTCTTTTTTTCAAATATCTATAAAGGAACCAGATTAATAACAATAAGAATAAAATCTCCCCAGCTATTATATATATGTTATCGCCTACAATTCTCACTAAAGGAGCCTCTATTTTTTTAGCACTTACAGAAGCCACAATATCCTTGCATGCTTGGATTGCTTGGCTAGTCATCTGAAGGGCTTGGCTAAATTCTTCCGCATTCATCAAATTTTCTGCTTCCTCTATTACTTCTTGCAATTCCAAACACTCTGGATTTTCATTTAGTAGATCTTTTAGATAAACAATCTTTTCCTTTACTAATTTTTTGTCTTCAAGACCAAACTCAATTAAATTAACAAATAATTTTACACTATCAGTAACTTTAGGGCTTTTAACAGGAGTCCTCACAATAATTTCTCTTTTTCCTTCTTGCGTGTTATTTGAAGTGATAATGGTTAAATCTACAGCCTCTTCTTGGTCCTTTGCTAACATAGGTATATAATCCTTGCTAAGAACCAACTCAATATCTTTTGAATCAGTAGTTGCCTCAATACCAATATCTCTTAATGTGGTTGTACCTGTATTTTTTATTATTAAAGGCGTAATAATCTGTTGTCCAAGGAATAAAGATACATCTCCTGGATGAATAATGTCTATTGCTACATATGTTTTGCCCCCTCCGCCTCCGCCACCCCCTCCCCCGCCAGAAGGGGTAGTAGTAGTGGTTGTAGTTTCACTAATTGTTAGATTAACAGAAAAATTATTGCTTTCAGCATAATATGTTCCATCATCAGCTAAGAATTCAACAATCTCTTCAGCAGTAGTGGTGGTACTTATTGTTGCTGTCCATGTATCATTATTGATGCTTATTGTGAATGTAGGATTGGTTAGGTTATCATAACTAGAATTGTATTCATGATATGTAAAGTTTATGCTTTGGTTATACTTTGGATCATCATAATCATGATCAGAGAAATAATCACTTAGCTCAATAGTCACAGAGGCAGTTTCCGCACCGCTCGCACTTTTGTTAGATATCTCTCCACTAAACACAGGAGGAGCATTAGTATGATTTACAGTTATGTTCCAAGAATATGCATCATTAGCTTGACCATCACTTACAACAATTGTTATGTTGTGTTCTCCTTCTTCTGTAAAATTAGGAGCATACACAAAACTATCTGACTGCGTCCCCGAACCTGTATCACTAGAGGTTTGGTTTTGTATGTCATCTACAGTCCAGTTATAGGTCAGATCATTTCCATCTGCATCATCAACATAAACAGTTATTGTTAATGTGTCATTTTCTTCAACACTCCCCTCTCCGTTAGATGGAATAGAAACAACCTCATTAATAACAGGAGGGTCATTGACATTGTAGATTGTAATGTTAATCTCTGAAGAAGTTTGCAACCCTGTAGTATCATTTACAGTAATATTAAACCAGAACTCTCCAACCTGGCTAGAATTTGGTGTCCAATAAATGGTTCCATTATTTATGTCAATATCAAACCACGTGGTGTTATCTGCGTAATTTAAACTTCCATTTTCAGATCCACTAGGATCATCTTCTTCATCAGTAGCATTAAAGTCATAGGAAAACTCTACCCCTTGTGTTCCGCTTAGGTTTGCTATTCCAAGAAGGATGGGTGCGTCATTTACTTCATTTATCGTTATATTAATTATTTCTTCAGCAATTACTCCGCTAGAATCATTCACACTAATATTAAACTGATAATCTCCCACAACATCATAATCTGGAGTAAAATCAATAATTCCAGAACTTGAATTAATCAAAAACAAAGTAGTATCATTAACACTAAACGTTAATACCTCTGGAGTGTTTGGTATGTCCAAGTCTTCATCAGTTGCATTAACATCAAAATAGAAATTTTGGTCTTCATCAAT
>JAFCDT010000048.1 GCA_017609525.1 Candidatus Woesearchaeota archaeon
GCAGATAGCCCAATTTATAATTATTCACAAAGATTTGTAAAATCAACACTCCAAAAGAAAAAAACAACAAAAAACAGAACCTTGCTGATTGTTTTGGGCACCATAGCAGTAATATTATTAATAACATATAAGATTATTAACAGACAGAAGCCAAAAACTTTCAAAGAATATATCAAAGAATAATCATTTCTTCATCTGTTTTTTCAATAACAAATTCTCCGCATGCACATTCTTGAGTGCCATGTCATATCTATGCAATTTAGCCAACAGATCATTCATCAAATCAGAAAGATCTTGGTTTTTGATATTGAAGTTGGTTGGATCTATAACTTCAATTGAAGAGGGCAAATAATCAAAGCAAATGGAGACCATTTGGTCTATTTTTTCAATTTCCACTTCTAATTCCACAAAGGTACTCCAAAACTGTTTAATTTGGGTAGCTTCATTTAAATCTTCTTTTACAACTTTATATTCTTTTTTAAATTTTTCAAGAACCATCCCCATAGTTTTCTCTACATGGTCCTTTGGAGAACCCATTATTTCAATTATAACCCTTAATACAATTTTCTTATCTTCCATTTTTCAATTGAATCATAATGATTAAAACCAAAATGCCACAAAAAAACAACAAAGCAGCCCTCTTAGCTTTAATATCTTTTGATTGATAAACAACTTCTCCTCTATTTAAAATAGTTTCGGTGGATCTGCATTTATTATTGCATTCATTTGATTTAATAATTCTGGTTTTGCATATATCTCGATTAATACCCTCTATTTCAATAAAATTTGTATATTTTGTATCTAAGCCCTCTAAGACCATATATCTCGATTAATACCCTCTATTTCAATAAAATTTGTATATTTTGTATCTAAGCCCTCTAAGACCATTAAATAACTCTTATTCTCAAATTTATAATCACAATTGGGATCTATAAAAAAGGGCAAGCTAAGATTATAATTGCTAAATTTTTCTCCAACATTGATCTTTGTTCTTTTCGTTAGATTTTCAATATACAAATAAACACTCTTTTTCTCAGTGTCTCCTTTGTAAATACTAATTTCAACATTAACCAAACTACCAAACTTTGATTTATTTATCTTATGAAAACCTAAAAAAGAATCTTTAATGACTTCTTTTTTATAATTCTCTTTTCCAGGACTTGGTTTAGTTAAAAACCAGCCATTATCTACTTTGGACCAAGAAAAACCCTTTTTAGATGAAGAATAACTAACCCTGTCTACTATATTATTCCAAGGATTCATTAATTTTATCTCATCGCCATCGTTGTTTAATAATTTGCTATTATGAAAATTAACAACCAAATAAGAATCAATTCTTGTGCCCCCACTTATGTCTGTTATATGTATAGTTCTATTAGATGCATCAGAAAAATAATAACCAGTTAAATCAACATTATCATTTGAATAAATCTCTACCCATTCTCCTCCTTCTTTAGGGTCTGCCATAAACTCAGAAATCTCCAGATTATATTCTTTTACCTCTTTAAGACTATTTTCTCTTCCAGGGGTCCCATTTATATACAAACTTTCATAAAAATTTCCCTGACTTAATTCCAAAGTTTTTCCATTACCATTTGCAAAATCATTATTATATTACCATTTGCAAAATCATTATTATAAGGAACCAAGTAACTTTCGTTCAGGTATGTAAGATTAACATAACCTCCTTTATTACTTAAGATAAATCTTGCTTCTATCACCATCAAATCCAAACCATAATAGTCTAAGAAATAACTTTTATTTCTGGCAATAATAAAATAACCTTTTACAACCGAATCTTCTAATTTAAAATTATTAAAATAAAAATCACTAAGATTTGTTTCTTCATCAGAATACAACTCAACCCACTCTAATTCTTTATCCTCTCCTTGTTCCTTACTTGGATTATACATAATCTCATTTATTACAATTCCCGCTGAAACACAAGGAATTATTAAAATAAATATTAACAACTTCATAAATTTAATTTTAGATTTTTATTAATAAAAAATAAGAAAGAATTGTCGAAATATTTCTGGATTTTTGATATTAGATTATGGGAAGACAATGAACAATCTTACCGAAAGATTTAAATAGTATTATGAATATATATTCATTACTAAAAGACGGAGGTAAATAAAATGCCAAATCGAGATGGAACAGGACCAGAAGGAAAAGGGCCTAAAACAGGAAGACAGATGGGAAATTGCGAAGGGGCAAAACCCATCGGACGAGGATTAGGACCTTACGGTCGTGGAATGCGAAGAGGTTTAGGAAGAAGATTTGTTAGCCAATCTTCAAATTCAAGGGATTAAGGATGCCACGACCATGCAAAAGAAGGAGAGTTAGAGGTCGACCAAACTCTTCTTACTTTAAACCAGCAGGAGTAAGGAAAGTTGACTTAGAAGAAGCTATCTTAACTGTTGACGAATTTGAGGCCATAAGATTAAAAGATTTATTAAATTTAGAACAGAATGAATGCGCAGGGAAAATGAATATCTCACAGCCAACATTTCATAGGCTAATTTTATTAGCAAGGAAAAAAATAGCTGATGCTATTGTAAATAGCAAAGCAATCAAGATAGAAGGTGGTAATTTCATATTAGAAGAGAAGCATAGAGGTCATAGATATGGCAGACATCACCTTAAGTAAAAAATTGGTTAAAATAAAGAATTAAACATTACCTAGATTGACTCTAGTTAAATACTTCTCCGCTATTTTCTTTGCTTTCTGTAAAGTTCCTAAAGGAGTTACTGAAATATCCTTCATCCTGTAATAGGGAAAAACTCTGGAAAGATGTAATGGAATGTCTCCCAATTCATCTTTAATCCATTTGCACATTTCTTCAATTCTCTCAATATCATCATTGTAACCAGGAATTATCAAAGTGGTAATCTCTAAATGCACATTACTTTTAGCTAAAATCTTTAAAGTTTTCAAAACAGGTTCTAGACTTGCTCCTGTCAATTCTCTATAAAAGTTAGCATCAAAAGACTTAAGGTCAATATTGGCAGCATCTAAATATTTAATCAGTTCTTTTAAGGGCTCTTCATTGATATAGCCATTGCTTACAATAACATTCCTAATACTTCTTTTATGTGCTTCTTTACAAATATCCAATACATACTCATATGATATAAGGGGTTCCGTATATGTATAAGAAATACTTTCACAATTATTTTTTATTGCTTCTTTAACAGCTTTTTTAGGTGGCAAATCCACACTAGGTAACTCTTCTGGTTTTATTTGAGAAATTTCCCAGTTTTGACAAAACAAACAATGCAAATTACAGCCAGCCGTTCCAATAGAATATGAATAGCTTCCAGGTAGGAAGTAATACAATGGTTTTTTTTCAATTGGATCTATATGAACAGCACAAGGTTTCCCATAAACAACCAAATACAATTTCCCATCTTTGTTCTCTCTAATACAGCAATTCCCTCTTTTACCCTCATTAATAACACAATATCTTGGGCATAGTTGACACTGAACTTTATTTTCTTTTAATTTTTTATAATATGCGCATTCTTTCATTTCACCAACTCATCAAACCTCAAACCTTTTTTCTCAGCAACATCTAAAGAAACAAAATAATTCTTCTTCTTACTTATTCCTAAATCATCAACATGAACAAAAAACCAACCCTTATTATCAAACCTAACAGCCACCCATGCTTCTGCACCAAATTTTTCAGAAAATTCTTTTAATTCTTTGATCTCATGCTTGGCAAAATATTTACTACCTGATTTTAAAGCTTTACATTCAATGGCCAAAACTCTTCCATTTCCCCCAACCAGCAAATCAGGACTAGGCAAGGGCATTGAACCAGAACCCGCACTCCGTATTGTAGCATAATTTTTCTCCCAAAATAATTTTAATAACTCTCGCTCATATCTGGTGCCTTTTCTTTTTGACATAATAACCATACAGAAAAACTAGAATAAATAACTTTCTAAAAAAAAGAAAAAGAAGAGATTTAAAGGTCTCTTGCCTTGATTGTGCTTCTCTTATTTGCCTTGGCTCTTGCGGCTGCTTTCTTAATCAAAACTTCAACCTCTTTACTTAGAGCTTCAGCAAAATCTCCTGAAACATTACATCCTTCAGCGCAACCTTTTATCTTGCTTCTTACAACCAATAATTCTGCCATTTTATATCCTCCTTTTATTCACTTTTTTATTCAAATAGGCTGTAATGACTAAATTCAGCCATTTTATGCATCTATTAAAAATCCTCTCTTTATAAATTTTATTATACTTTTAGTCGAAAATAGCCAATTTAAGGCTTAAAAACAGCAATTTTACTAATTTTCTTATCAGCAACCTGTCTTTCTTCAATTAATTTATACCCTTGTTTTTTACCAATTTCTTTAACAAGATCCTTTATTTCTCCAACAACAACCACTTTTTTGAAATTTTGGAATAAATGTTTTATTTTTTTGCTAGAAACTTTTCCCAACACTGTGATCACACAATCAACACTCTTGGGTTTAGAAAAATCAATTTTAACCTTGGCTAAACCAGCATTAATCTTGGTGATCCTTAAGTTATTCTCATTATCCATTCCGTACAAATTTTTTATTCCACTCAATCC
>JAFCDT010000049.1 GCA_017609525.1 Candidatus Woesearchaeota archaeon
GAAATGCCAGAATATGTTTCTTTTGAATTACTAAATCCTCCAACAGATATTACAATTAAAGAACCCTTGGTTATTAATATATCTAAATTATATTATGGAAACAGTGAGAGATTTATTACATATCATATGAAGACAACTGAGGATGCTAGTCCTGGAACTCATGTAATTAAAACAAGATTATCTTATGGAAGAAGCGAATTTTCTATAATAAAAAATTATAATATAACAATAGAGGTTATAGGAGATAAAGCAGAATTAAGCATAGCTTCTGTTAAAATAGACCCTGTCTTACCTGTTAAAGGAGAAACAGTTGAACTAACTTTAAGAATTGAAAATACTGGAGATGGAACTGCCAAATCAGTAAGTGTCTATGCAGACCACCCTTTTCAAGGATTAAAACAATCATTTATTGGTGCACTTGATTCAGATGAAGATGGTCCGGTTGTCTTAACTTTTATTGTAGATGAAGTAGGGGAATTTGAATTTCCAGTTACTATTTCATATTATGATGATTTTGGAGACAATGAAATAAAAACAAATGTAAGTCTTAATGTGCTAAAGAAAAAATCAAATATTGGCGGGATTATTTTTGCAATATTAATACTTGCTGCTTTTGGATGGGGAATATATTATTTCATTAAAACAAAAAAATCAAAAGATAAAATAATACAACAATTATTACAAGGAGAAAATTCTAAACCAGAGAAATTAGAAGAAACTACTGAAAAAACTAGTAAAAAACCTATTAAAAAAAGTCATAAAGAAAAAGAAGAAAGAGAGAAAAAAGAAAGAAGAATGAGTGAATTCAAAAGAGAAATATTAGAAAAATATAAAAATAAGTAATGAATGTGAATGGAAAAATTAAAAGTTTATAAATCTGAAATTCCTAAAAAAAGAGTGATAATCCCCGGTGATTCTTCGGAGTTGCCGGATGATTTTTTCAAAAAAAGTAAATCAATCATTCACATAATCTTATAAATTCTTATTTCATTAAATTATTAGTAGAGGTGAAAAATGCTCAATGATGTTAAAGTCGGACTACTTGGCGCAAAAAGTTCTATAAAAAGAGGAAATAAAAAAACCTTAGCCTTTATTGTTTTTGTTTTAGCACTAATTTTTGTGAATTTGATTTTTTTACCTTCAATGATGGGGGGGCTTTCTGGCATGTTTACTGATTTTATGCAATATCCTTATGGAGACATTGTTATTGAACCAAGCGGCGATAATACTTACATAAATAATGCAGATAATGTATTGCAAAAAGCAAGGGCAGTTCCTGATGTCACATTTGCAACAAAAAGATTGGATGCAGGAGCTTCTATTAAGTACAAACAAAAAGTTGTTGGTTCATCCATAATAGGAGTATCTCCTTCTGAAGAATATGATGTCTCACGATATCCTTATATTATAAGTGAAGGAGAATTCTTAAGTGACCTTTCACAAGATGAGATAATAATTGGTGCAATGCTTGTAGAAGGTTATTTTGGTTCTGAAATTTATGATAATTTAGGGGCAGTAAGAGTCGGTTCTTTTGTTGATGTAACTTATAGTAATGGTGTTCAAAGAACCTACAAAGTCAAAGGAATAATGGAGGGCACATGGGAACTTGTTGATTTAAACGCTTTAGTTCATTATAAAGAAATAGAAGAAGTATATGGTCTTGACGAAAGCAAGGCAACAAGTATTGTTATAAGAGTAAAGAACCCTGATGAGTCCGCAAAAGTAAAAGAGAAAATAATTGCAGCTGGAGTCAAAGAGCCGGTTTTTACAAATAGTGAAAAGTCTGATGCTGTCATGAGGCAGGCAATGGAAACCTTAAATCTGGTAAATGTTATTTCAAAATATGTTAGTTTAATTGTGGGAGCCGCATTAATTTTAATTATTGTTTATATTAATGTTTTACATAGGAAAAAAGAAATAGGCATCTTGAAGGCAGTAGGTATAACTCCTCGTTCAATAGTAGTGTCTTATGCATTTATTAGTATGTTCTATGTATTAATGGGGGTTCTGGCAGGATTGATTTTATATTTTTTAGCCATGTTTTATTTTACAATAAATCCTGTTGTATTTTATGAAACAATAGAGATTATTCCAGAGATTCAAGTAGGATTAATAATTAAGAGCATTTTTACAATGCTTATCATGTCAGTTATTGCAGGAGTACTTCCTGCTTGGAGAGTTTCAAAAGAGAGCATATTGGAGGCAATTTGGGGGAGATAAAATGCATGAAAAAACTATAATTAAAATCAAGAATTTGAAAAGACATTATAAAACAGGAGAAATAATAGTGAAAGCCCTAAATGGTGTTTCATTTGAAATAAAAAAAGGAGAGTTTATTGCTATTATGGGGGCAAGTGGAAGCGGGAAAACTACAATGTTAAGAATACTTGGTTTAATTGATAAACCAACTAAAGGAGAATATATTATCAATAATCTTAATGTAGTTGATTTGCCAGAAGAAGAAAGAACTTATTACCGATTAACGCAATTAGGATATGTATTCCAAGATTATGCATTAATCAAGGAAATGAGTGCTGCTGAGAATGTTTATATTTTATCACTTATGGAAGGAAAAACAAAAGAAGAATCTATTTCCATAGCTAAAGAAGCTTTGGAGAAAGTGGGGCTGGGGGATATGTTAGACAGGGTTCCAGACCAGCTTTCTGGTGGGGAAAAACAAAGAGTTGCTGTTGCCAGAGCCATAGCCAAGAAACCAAAAATTTTGTTTGGAGACGAGCCTTGCGCTAACCTTGATACTAAAACTTCAGAACAAGTTTTAGAAGTCCTTAGGGAGTTGAATCAGAAATATGGGCAGACTATTGTTATGGTAACGCATGAACCATGGCATACTAAATATGTTTCAAGAGTTATAGAATTAAAAGATGGATTGATTGTTAGTGATAAAAGACGTGGGAATCTTACAAAAAGTTAAGTTATCGGCGTGGGCTAACAAAAAAGTTTAATCGGTTTTACTTCCTCGCTTTATGATTCTAAACAATACTATACCCATAGTACTCGGGGTTGGGCGTTTTTCACTTTCCCCATTTTTTCTTTAACTTAACATTATTCAAAAGAGAAATAATAATCGCGAGAATAGCAGCTAAAAGAGCAAGAATAACTGAAACTTCATATATAT
>JAFCDT010000050.1 GCA_017609525.1 Candidatus Woesearchaeota archaeon
GTCTTTATACACCAAAACTCTTAAATAACATTAAAATTCCGCAATTTATTATAAAATGAGTTCTTAACTTGTTTTATTGGGAGTTTATAAGAAAAATGAAAGCAAAAGAAGGATCAAAAGTAAAAATTGAATATGAAGGCAAACTAGATGATGGAACAGTATTTGATAGTTCTGAAAAACACGGAAAACCATTAGAGTTTGAAATTGGTGAGGGTATGGTAATAAAGGGCTTTGAAAACGCAATAATAGGAATGGAAAAAGGCCAAGAAAAAGAGATTACAATAAAACCAGAAGAAGCATATGGTCAACATAACGATCAATTAATCAAGAAAATACCAAGAGAACAATTGCCAAAAGAACCTGAACCAAAAAAAGGAATGATGTTAGCAATTGGCACACCAGATGGAAAACAATTTCCTGCAACAATAGTAGAAGTAACAGATAAAGAGATTACTTTAGATTTAAATCATCCTTTAGCAGGAAAAACACTACATTTCAAGATAAAACTAGTTGAAATTTCTTAATTTTTTTATTTATTATTTCTGACCCTGCTAACAACATCTTCAATAATCTTGGCAGTAATATGGGGATGCCAAAAGTTCATAAATAATGTTGGCTCAACCTCAATAATAATTTTCCCTTTTCTGGGAAATAATTTTCTTTGTGGTCCCAAAGCTAAACCACCATCAAAAACATTTTCAACAGTTATAACAGGAGAAGGGGCATTACGTAAAGCATTCTTAACAGCTTCTAGAAAATTATGGGGAGTAAAATTAATTCTTAATCTTCTTAAAGCAATCTTGTCAGCATAAAGATTAATATTTTTTAGATCTTTTTTTATGTTCTCGCTAAAACTATCTCCCATTTCACCTAAATTAAAATGTTTATAAATCCTTAGGATATTTAACACAGATCTTTTAGTTTCATAGTAAATTGCTGCTTTATAATCATTCTCAACTTTTCTTAGAAAATCATAATATTTTACATTAAGATCCTTCACAATTTCTTTTATAATTTTTCCCTTAATTCCTTTGTCCTTAAAAGTAACAATATCAATAATGGTGGGGTATGCTTTAATTCTGTTAAATGCCCTATGCAATAAAATTATTATTTCATTTTTGCCCGCTTCTGCCCAAAAATCTTGATAAATTCTTAGCCTGTTTTCATAATCATGCTCATTTTGAGCAACCCACGCATATTTTGCTTTATAGTTAGTTATATCTTTATTATCTTTGCCATCTTTAAACATATCATAAGCCCTGAGTGCAGTTTTCAAACTTGGTATATCTCTGTTAAAATCAATACCCCATAATCTTTTCCTTGAAACATTAGAAACAATTAATTTTCCACCAAAATTTCTAAAACACAAGCTTGCAACAGTTTCAGAATTATCATCTCTGCTTGTAACAGTATCAAAGGCAGGACCAGCATGCGGAGCAATAATCCCAATTCCGTTCTTGCCCTGAGAATAAATAGTAAATCCTTTTTTTATTTTTAAATTCATAGTCCTCTTTTATTTTCTAAAACTATTTAAAGATTTATCTATTAAAAACAATATGGAATTCAAAGACAAATTCATAAGAAGATATGAAAAACTAACAGACATTAAAGAATTCAAAAAATACTCTCTAAAAGAAGAAAGAAAATCAATTAGAGTTAACACTTTAAAAACCACAATCCCAAGAATTAAAAAAACATTTCAACTAAAACAAATCCCTTGGATAAAAGAAGGATTCTGGATTAAAGGCAAGCAGATAGGAAACACATTAGAGCATTTTTTAGGTTATATTTACATTCAAGAAGCAGCCTCCATGATACCTCCCTTAGTTTTAAACCCCAATAAAGAAGATATTATTCTGGATATGTGTGCATCTCCGGGGTCAAAAACAACTCAATTGGCAGCATTAATGCACAATAAAGGATTAATTATAGCCAACGATGTGGCATATCAGAGATCAAAGCCATTAACTATTAACCTGCAAAGATGCGGGGTTTTAAACACTTTAATTACCCTAAGACATGGAAGATTCTTTAATCAAAAATTTGACAAAATACTTGTAGATGCTCCATGTTCAGGAACAGGAACAATAAGAAAAAGCATCAAAACAATAAATATGTGGAATCCGAACACAATAAAAAAATTAGCAGGAGTTCAAAAACAATTATTATACACAGCCTTTGAATGCCTAAAACCCAAAGGAACCTTGGTTTATTCAACATGTTCATTAGAACCACATGAAAACGAGGCTGTAATAGATGCTTTACTAAAAAGGTATGATAATGTAAAGATAGAAGAAATAAAACTTAAAATTAATAGAAGTCCAGCAATCTTAAAATTTGAAGATCAAGAATTTGATCCAGAAATTGAAAAATGCTTAAGAATCTGGCCTCAAGACAATGACACAGATGGTTTTTTTGTAGCTAAAATTAGTAAAAGCTAAAATGTTCACATAACTCTTTAACTTTATTTTTTATCCTTTCTCTTAACTCAACATTCTTCAAATCTTTAATAACCTCAGAAATATATTCCCCAACCTCTTCCATCTCTTTTTCTTTCATTCCCCGGGTTGTTAAAATAGGAGTTCCTAATCTCAACCCAGATGGCTTAAAAGGAGTTGAAGGATCAAAAGGAATTGTATTGGCATTGGTAATTATCCCAGATTCTTCTAGTGCAATAGCAGCCTCCCTTCCCATTCCTTCTTTACCAATTGACTTGATTAAATCAATCAAAATTAAATGCGTATCAGTGCCATTAGAAACTAACTTAATACCTTCTGACATTAATTTATTAGCTAAAGCTTTAGCATTTTTAACTATCTGTCCAGAATAATCCCGAAACTCATTAGTCATAGCTTCCTTAAAAGCAACTGCCTTAGCAGCAATACTATTTTCATGAGGACCACCCTGTAAACCAGGAAAAACAGCTCTATCAATATCTTTGGCATACTTACCAGCTATATGGCTAATATCCGCCATGCTTAAAGCATTGCAAGACCGAGCAATATCATGAAACTCTTTAAAATTAACCTCTCTTGGATAGGCAGTATAGCCACTTAAAACTAATTTAGGATTCTCACTTTCAGCTAGTTTTCTTATCTTATCC
>JAFCDT010000051.1 GCA_017609525.1 Candidatus Woesearchaeota archaeon
ATAAGAAAGTCTTCAGGTGTATCCAAGTGGTTATAAAGGCAATAGACAACAATCCGCCTACCTCGAAATCTGGCTTCCTTTAAGAGATTGATAGCTTTCTCGAGGTCCTTTTTAATGCCTCTACTGTCATAGGCTAATCTGACAATACGAATTCTTAATTTCCTAAGCCTTATTGCGACTTCCTGTGTCAAAAGCCTTGCATAAAGCCCTTGATTGAAATCCACTTCCAGACCTGATTCTTCAACTTCACCAACTATATCTCGCCAATAAGGGGAGGCAAGAAAATTATTATCCCAGAAAATTATCTTTTTGTGACCAGGGAATATGAGATGTTTTATAGACTTTTTGGCTTTGAACTCTGGTTCAATCTCTGGAACAGAGCAGAATGGACATCTCCTGATACAGCCCCTGGATGAGAAGACAATACTTGCATTCCAATCAGGTACAAGAGAATAGTCGGGCAAAAAATCTTCAATATCTTCAACTACGCCTTTACGGATTTCTATTCTATCTTTGAACCTTTCGGTCAAATGGTCAGGGCATAAAGTGGCATATATACCGCCAACTAAAACTCGTGCCTTTCTATATTTTTTGATGTAATAGTAAATTACCTCGTGGACAGGCTTCCAGGCATACGTAAAAAGGCTACTGATATAGATTACATTTGGCTCGAATCCGTCTTCATAGAAGCCGTTTACTAACTTGATTCTATCACCTTTCTGGTTATGAAAGGCAGCCAGCTTGAGGAGTCCTAAAGGCGGATAGGGGGTATGATATTTCTTTGATTTTTTGGGTTCTACGAGGAGGATTTTCACAATTACGTGAGCTCCGCTAGAGAAAACTGAATTTCTCTTAACTCTTCTTTAGTCAGCCCCCAAAGATCTGCAACGAGAAGGTCTATTTCTTCTTCGATTTCGCACATTTTTTCCTTACTATCCTTTTTTGCTGCATCATGGGCTTTTTCAGATAGTTCGGCAAGGCTGAGATGGAGTTTGTCCTGGGAATCGAATTTGGGGATGCGGATTTGTTCAAGAACTTTTGGAGATGCTATTCCTCCGCCGCCACCAGAGTAAAATGCACGAATAGAAAAATCACCCACCTTAGAATTTAGAAGAGAGCATATAAAATATGCTTCTCTTTCATTATCGCAATCCACAAAAGATGTATTATGTTCTGGACAAATTGGTTTCGTTTCAGTAGTCGAAACAACGGTAGCTCTGACCCCTATTGAAATCCAAGGCCACACCACCTTCCAAAGTGAAAAGGTATAGTCGCCAACATCGAACATGGAATAGAAGTGGCCTGTCTCCACAGTTGCCCCTCCTTTATCTCTTCGAGTAAAGTAGCGTTTAAAAGCAGCCCTTTCCCTAAGGACCCCTTCAAATCTCTTCAGATATTGATAGGTTTTGGGGTAGCTGGTCTTCATCCTGTCCTCATCAATCCCTCGTCTCTTTACAGGGTCCTGAGCCATAATGATGTATGCCGATGGTTCTGACTTCCACCTTTTTACATCCCTTCCTCTAAGCAGAGGATAAAGCAGATCAGGCTCAATGGCTGCCTGGATACTTTCCACTTTCCTTTTTGCCCCTTCGGTAATATTAGAAACTACTACCAGTCCATCTGGTCTTTTATCAAAGATATCAACCCAATAGACACCATTGGCACCCCCGGTGTTAACACCTTCATGAGCTACGTAGTCAGATTGCCCTATAACTTTCTTTACCGCCTTAAGTGCCTTCGGCCTTCCAGTAATCCAAGAAGAGGTGGGATCATTTTCATCTACCGGTTCCGCAACAAACTTTTTAAAGCTTGCTATATCCGTAACGTCATCAAGGGATAGAGCATCTTTTATTGATTTACCTTTACTCTTTTTTACCCAGTAATTATATGAAACGGGATATTTTGTTTCCTTTCCCTTCTGGACAATAATAATAGAAGTCCTGTTACCTACTCCTTCAAAAGGCTTCAGTTCAACCATATCATCAACATACAGAGCCTTAATGGGCATCTTGCCTCCCAACTTGAACCTTCTAAAACCCTGGCCTGCGCCTGAGGTCTTAAAGACTGACTGGGTGATCAAAAAACCAAGTCTTCCGTTTTTTTTGAGATACTTGTCCATGCTTACGTAGGCCATAAGCATAGAGATATCCTTCTTTCCCTTGCCAAGAATTGTGTCCATCCCTCCATGAGGGAAAAGGCCATAAGTCTCCCAGAGGGGTTTGGTGCTTATTCTATATTCTTCAGGCAAACTCTCCCAGTTAACCCAAGGAGGATTTCCGGCAATATAATCGAACTCTCCAGCAAAAAGGGGAGCGAAGGCATTTTTGATAATCCTTGCCCAGATGCCGTTTATACCTTGGTTTTGAAGGCTAAGTAATTTCTCATAGAGACTGTAAACAACATCAATATCCCGCTTATCCTGTTCTGGATTTAGGGGCAACTTTTCGGTAAGCTTTTGTATGAATTGATCTCGGTCAAGATTTATATTGACTGCCTCTTCTAAGAAATTGGAGAGCGTGTCTATATACTGGGCTTGGACAAGACTTATGGGAACTGAAAATGGGCCTACGGCAGTGTTAAACTTTAGAGTTCCTTTACTAAACATATCTTGTCCTTCTTGTGGAGTCATAATAGAGTCACAGATATACACGGGGATAGTTATCTGGCCTTTTCGGTGCTGAAGGAGGTCGCCCAGGGCAAGCAGGTAGTTTGTTCTTGCAGAAATTACTGCAAGGGGATTTAGATCAAACCCAACAACATTGGAAAGAATCTTCTCTAAAACTTGAGATTCTGGTGTTGTCCTTTCCCATGCATAGTCACGAATCCTTTTTATGGCAATAACGAGAAAGGTCCCTGAGCCACAAGCAGGGTCAAGAACTCGTTTGT
>JAFCDT010000013.1 GCA_017609525.1 Candidatus Woesearchaeota archaeon
CAAAATTTTAGGTGAAGCAATTCCTAACAAAAATTACCGAACCTATGTAACTGTTGTTTCTAAGAACAATCCAAAATTAAAAAAACAACAAGACTTAATTGTGAATGTTATTTATCCTAAAGAAGTTGTTAAGATTTTCACTGATATTGGTGATAGGATCATTCCTGGAGAAGATTTTTCCTTTAATTTATTTTTGAGCAATAGCGTAAATAAAGTAATAAAAGATGCTGAAGTATTTGTTACAAGTGAATTATTTGAAGAAAAATTTAATACTCCTTTATATTATGGTGCAGAGGTTAAAAAAGAACTTGCTTTTGATTTAGATCCTGGAACAGAGCCAGGAATATATACTTTAGATATTAAAGTTTATTCTAATAGAGAATTGCAAGGTAGCTATACTAAAGAGATTATAATTGTTAAAAATCCAGATATTCAAGAAAAGATTGAAAGAAGTTCTGATGTGTTTATAAGTAGAGTTAAAGTTATTAAAAAGAATGTTGGCAATTTAATTGCTCAGGATAGTTATAGATTTTCTGTGGGAGATTTTGCTAATTATTTCACAACCTATAGTGTTCCACCAAGTGAAATTAAAGGAAATGAGTTGATATGGAATTTTGAGATTATGCCAGGACAAAGTTATGAAATTGAAATTGTCACAGATTATCGCGGTTTTTGGTTGGCTGTTTTTGTGTTGGTTATCATAGTAGCAATGGTTGTTTATATTCTTGGTAGAAAGGTTACTATTAAGAAAACTACATATAAGGTAAGAGAAACCAAGGATGGGGTTTCTGAGTTAAAGGTTTTATTGCATGTTCGTAATAAAGACAGGGCCTTGAAGAATATAACCATTATGGATTATCTTCCTAGTTTAATACATCCAGCCGGCGAGTTCGGAACATTGAAACCTAAAATTCAAAAAGGAAGATCGGGTATTAGGTTTGTGTGGCATTTGGATCTCTTAGAAGCTGGTGAAGAGAGAGTATTAAGTTACAATGTTAAATCTAAGCTGAACATTGTTGGAAATTTAATGTTGCCTAGTGCTGTTGTTGTTTATAAGAAAAAAGGCAAGAAGTTTAAAGTTAAGTCTAAAAAGTTTATGAGTATTCCTTTGGTTAAATAAAAGTTGAATATTGTAATCAAAACCTTTTTAAATAAAATAGCTTGTTATTTCTTTGTATCCCCGTCTAGCTCAATGGTAGAGCACACGGCTGTAGATATTTTCGCCTCCTGACTAAGCATTTGCTATGAATGAAGGCAGGTCAGCTGGTACCGTGGGGTTCCTGGTTCAAGTCCGGGGGCGGGGATTTAAACCAAAAGATTTATATATAAGAAAAAAGGAAAAAAATCGATGCCGGATAATCATTCTAGTGGCTTATTGAGGACAAAAGAGTAAAATGGAGTGTTTTTTGCAAATTTCCAAAGGTTTACATTGTTAATTATTGATTATAAAGTGTTAGATTGCCCCATAGGATTATCCACCAAAGAAGTCACCAAAAAGGCCCTGATAGTGTAGTTGGTTTATCATACGGCCCTGTCGAGGCCGTGACCCGGGTTCGAATCCCGGTCAGGGCGTCTGGGCCGGTAGCTCAGCTTGGTAGAGCACTTGATGTTCAAATTAAGAAAACAGGTGAAGCTTTTAACCAAGGGGTCGCGGGTTCAAATCCCGTCCGGCCCACTTATTCAAAAAAATGGATGAAGAAAGATTAAAACACAGGTTTGTTCCAAAGCATGAGATTCTCAGTGAGGAAGAAAAAAAAGCTGTGTTGGAAAGATATAATATTTCTTTGAGGCAATTACCAAAAATACTAGCAAAAGATGTTGTTATAAAAGCAATTAATGCCAAGGTTGGAGATGTAATTAAAATAACAAGAAAAAGTCCAACTGCTAAACAATCTGTGTATTATAGGGTGGTCGTAGATGATTAAGGTTAATCCTTTAATTAAGAGATATTTTAAGGAGAATTCTTTTATTCAGTCCAATATAATTTCTTTTAATCATTTTGTTGAGCATGAGATGCAGAAGATTGTAAGCGAAATGGGTGAAATTATTCCTACAATTATCCCACAAGAAATTCAAGAATTTAAAATAAAGCTTGACAAAGTATGGATTACTAAACCACAAATAGTGGAGGCAGATGGAAGTAGAAGAGACATCTACCCTATGGAAGCAAGGTTAAGAAAACTAACATATGCTGCTCCAATCTTCTTAGAGGTCAGTGCACATATTGATGGGGTTCAAAGAGAAACCTTTACAACTGAAATTGGAAAAATACCAATCATGGTTAGATCAAAATATTGTCACTTGAGTGGTTTGGGAAAAAAAGAACTAATAGAGAAATATGAAGACCCTGGAGACCCTGGCGGATATTTTATATTAAATGGAAAGGAAAGAGTTTTAATAACTGTTGAAGATTTAGCATCTAATAAGTTATTTGTTCAACACAACAAAGTTGGACCAAGCGAGTATACTGCAAAGTTATTTTCTGAACAAGGCCCTTATAGAATTCCCCATGTATTGGAACAAATGAAAGACGGCATGATCTACCTTTCTTTTACAAGATTTAAGAGGATTCCTATTATTGTTGTGATTAAAGCATTGGGTTTAATAAAAGACCAAGAAATTGTAAGATTTATTTCTGAAGACAAAGAGCATGATGATATTTTTATTAATTTATTCGATGCTGTTGAAATAAGAGGTGAAGAGGATGCATTAGAATTTATTGCTAAAAAAATAGGCATTGCCCAGCCAAGAGAGATTAAGATTGAAAGAGCAAGAGAGAGTTTGGATAGGTATTTGTTGCCCCATCTAGGGACCAGTCCAAAAGACAGGTTATTCAAAGCCTATAATTTATGTAAAATTATAAGAAGGTTCTTTCTTGTTTCAAAAGAAGGAGCAAAACAAAAAGATAAAGATCACTATATGAACAAAAGATTAAAACTTAGCGGGGATTTATTAGCTGACCTGTTTAGAATCAATTTTAGAATATTAATTAATGATATTTTATATAATTTTCAGAGATTAGTTAAAAGAAGCAAGTTTTCATCTGTTAAGAACATAATAAGAGACAAATTATTGACATCAAGAATACAAAGCGCTATGGCTACTGGATCATGGGTTGGAGGAAGAAAAGGAATAAGTCAAAACATCGATAGGAGTAATTTTTTGGCTACCATGAGTCACTTGCAAAGGGTTGTTTCTTTATTAAGTGCTTCTCAGGAGAATTTTGAAGCTAGAGAGTTGCATCCCACTCACTGGGGAAGGTTATGCTGTATTGAGACTCCTGAAGGAACTCCAATAGGATTAAGAAAAAATTTTGCAATGTTATGTGAGGTCACACAGGAAACAGGAAACGAAGATAAAATTAAAAAATCTCTTGAGAGCCTGGGGATTGACGAGGTAAAATAAAATGTCTGACATTTACTTAAATGAAAAGTTTATCGGAACTGTAAAAGATCCCATTGGTTTTGTTAATAATGTAAAGACTGAAAGAAGGAACGGCAAGATTCCTAAAGAACTTAATATTTACTATGATGATAAAAGTGATGAGGTATATATTGATACTTCTAAAGGAAGGGCCAGAAGGCCTTTGATTATTGTTGAGAATGGTGTTTCTAAGTTAACTAGTGAGATTAAGCAGGGCCTAGAAGAAGGTAAGATCACATGGGGAGATTTGATTGAAAGGAATATTGTTGAATATCTTGATGCTGCTGAAGAAGAAAACAGCTATGTTGCTTTAAATGAAGAAGAACTAACTAAAGAACATACTCATTTAGAGATTATCCCAAGCGCTATCCTGGGCATAACCACTGCTTTGGTTCCTTATGCTAATTACAGTCAAACACCAAGACTTAATAGGGGAAGCAAAACACAAAAACAAGCAATTGGCATTTATACATCAAATTATTTGGTAAGAATGGATACTGATGTTAATATTTTACACTACCCTCAAACTCCTTTGGTAAGATCTTATATGCATGATATATCAGATTATGATAAGCATCCTGCAGGACAAAACATTGTTATTGCTTTGATGAGTTATGAAGGATATAACATGCAGGATTCTATTATTATTAATAAAGCTTCAATTGAAAGAGGGCTTGCCAGATCTACATTTTTTAGACCTTATTCATCTGAAGAGTTAAGATATTCTGGCGGTCTTATTGATGAAATAGGTGTGCCTGATAAAGATGTTAAAGGGTATAAATCTGAACATAGCTATAGAAATTTAGAAGAAGATGGTATTGTTTCTCCAGAGATGAGGGTTGAAGAAGAAGATGTAGTGATTGGTAAAACAAGCCCACCAAGATTTTTAGGAGAGTTGGAAGAGTTTAGTATTGCAGCCAATATCAGAAGAGAAAGTTCTTCTGTAGTAAAACATGGTGAAAGAGGAGTTGTAGATATGATAACTCTTTCTGAAAATGAAGAAGGTAATAAACTTGTACAGGTAAGGATAAGAGATCAAAGAATTCCTGAAGTTGGTGATAAATTTGCATCAAGACATGGACAAAAAGGAGTTATTGGAGCAATAGTCCCAGAAACAGATCTTCCATTTACTGCGTCAGGCGTTATTCCGGATATTATATTTTCCCCACATAGTATCCCAAGCAGAATGACTATAAGCCATTTAATTGAAATTCTTGCTGGTAAAGTTGGATCCCTATCTGGAAGATATATTAACGGTACTGCATTTGAATCTGAATCTGAAGAAGATCTGAGAAAAGAGCTTTTGTCCTTGGGCTTCAGGGATGATGGAACAGAAAAGATGTATAATGGAATTACTGGAGAAGAATTTAAAGTTACTATCTTTGTAGGTAATATTTATTATCTTAAATTAAGACACATGGTTGCTAATAAACTTCATGCAAGAGCATCTGGAAGAATACAGTTACTAACAAGACAACCAATTGAAGGAAGAAGCAAAGGGGGAGGATTGAGATTGGGAGAAATGGAAAAGGATTGTTTTGTTGCCCATGGTGCTTCTTTATTATTAAAAGAAAGATTTGATTCTGATAAAACTATTTTACATATTTGTGAAAGTTGCGGTATGCTGGCTGTTGTTGATAGTCACAAGAATAAAAGATTCTGTCCTAAATGCGGAAATAATGTTGATATTTCGGCAGTGGAATTGAGTTATGCATTTAAATTGCTGTTAGATGAATTAAAAGCTATGTGTGTTTATCCAAGTTTAAAACTAAAAAGTAAATATGATTAAAATGGAAACTGAACATATTTATAAAAAAGTGGAAAAAATTGTATTTGGTTTTCTTAGTCCAAAACAGATTAAAAAAATGGCTACTGTCAAGGTTGTAACCCCAGAACTTTATGATAAAGATGGGTATCCTGTTGATGGTGGACTTATGGACACCAGGATGGGGGTTATTGATCCTGGATTAAGGTGCCCTGTTGATGGAAAGAAATTAAAGGAATGTCCTGGTTACTTTGGATATATTGAGTTAGCAAGACCGGTTATTCATATTCAATATACAAAAATAATTTTAGATTTATTAAGGAGTACTTGTGGGGAATGTGGAAGAATATTAATGGAAGAGAGTGAGATAGAAGAAACCATAAAACATCTTGATTGTGTTGAGAAAGAAAGTGGTTTAAATATAAAGAGAAAAAAAATAAAGGCAATTATTGCTTCTTTAAAAACCGTTAAGAAGTGTCCACACTGCAGGGCTAAGCAGTATAATATTAAAATTGAAAAACCATTGACTTTTATCGAGAATGATAAAAAACTTACTCCAATTGATATTAGATCCAGATTTGAGAAAACTCCAGACAGGGATGTAGAGGTAATTGGACTAAACCCCAGAGTTGCAAGACCAGAATGGTTGATTTTAACTTTGTTACCAATTCCTCCAGTAACTATGAGGCCTTCTATTACCTTAGACACTGGAGAAAGATCTGAAGATGATTTGACTCATAAATTAAGTGATATTGTAAGGATTAATCAAAGATTATTTGAAAACATCAATGCCGGAGCTCCAGAAGTTATTGTTGAAGATTTATGGGACTTATTACAGTATCATGTTACCACATATTTTGATAATACTGTTAGTCAGATTCCACCAGCAAGGCACAGGAGCGGACAGGCATTAAAGACTCTAACTGAAAGGATAAAAAGCAAAGAAGGAAGGTTTAGATATAATTTAGCAGGAAAAAGAGTTAATTTTGCTGCTAGAACAGTCATAAGTCCTGATCCAGAAATTGCTTTTAATGAGGTTGGTGTTCCAAGAGCAATTGCTAATGAATTAACTGTACCAGAAAGAGTTAATGAGTGGAATCTTGAAAGGTTAAAAGAATTTATAAAAAGAGGGCCAGAAGAGTATCCTGGTGCAAATTATGTTATTAGGCCTGATGGAAAAAAGAAGAAGATTAGTGATGAAACAAAAGAACAGTTATTGGAAGAGTTACAACCGGGTTATTTAGTTGAAAGGCATATCATGGATGGAGATATTGCAATATTTAACAGGCAACCAAGCTTGCATAGAATGAGTATTATGAGCCACAAAATTAAGATTCTTCCATATAAATCATTTAGACTTAATCCTGCTGTTTGTACACCTTATGCTGGAGATTTTGATGGGGACGAGATGAACCTACACATCCCCCAAACAGAAGAGGCAAGGGCTGAAGCAGAAATTTTAATGCATGTTCAAACACAAATAATTACCCCTAAAAATGGGACAAATATAATTGGTTGTCTTGAAGATGCAATTTCTGGAAATTATTTGTTAACAAAAGGTTTAGAATTTAATAAAGATGAAGCTGTTGAATTGCTGATGTCTGTTGGAATTAAAGATATTCCTAAGTTTGGCAAAATAGTTAATGGAAAAGAAATATTCAGTGCATTATTACCTAATAATTTTGAGTATATTGGAAAAAGCAGAGACGACGAAGATGTTATTATTAAAAATGGCAAGTTGATTAAAGGAATAATTGATGGTGCATCTATTGGCGAGGAAAATGGAAACTTGATAAGGAAATTGCATAGAGATTATGGTGAGGATAAAACATTAGAGTTAATGGGTTTAATGTTCAAACTTGGAATTAAAACATTGTTATATTGTGGTTTTACTTCGGGTCTGGCAGATACTGATCTAAATCCTGAATTAAAAAGTAAAATCCAAAAGATGCTTAATGATGCTGAAAAACAGGTAGAAGAGTTAATCAGAAAATA
The DNA here is from genome assembly GCA_017609525.1 of Candidatus Woesearchaeota archaeon. GTDB lineage: Archaea > Nanobdellota > Nanobdellia > SCGC-AAA011-G17 > JACPNG01 > JAFCDT01. The sequence continues at coordinate 7,184 of JAFCDT010000013.1, forward strand.
TAAGGCGGGACAAATAACTCCGATGTCAACTAAGACTCTTGAAGAGTCTTTAGAACTGATGATCTTACAAGTGTTGAATAAAGTGAGGAATAAGATTGGTGAGGTTGTTGCGGCTAATGCGCCAGAAAAGAATTCATTTATTATTATGTCTAGGTCTGGGGCAAGGGGAAATGTGTTAAATCTAGCTATGATGTCCGCAGTTGTGGGCCAACAATCATTAAAGGGTAAAAGGATTGAGAATGGGTATGGTGATAGGACTTTGTCTGTTTTTAATAAGAATGATTTAAGTCCGCGAGCAAGAGGGTTTATTAGATCAAGTTATAAAAAAGGATTAGATCCTGTTGAATTTTTCTTTGGATCTATGACTGGAAGAGATAGTTTAATGGATACTGCATTAAGAACACCAAAATCCGGATACCTGTACAGAAGATTATCTAATGCTTTACAGGATTTAAAAATAGAGTATGATTATACTGTCAGAGATGCAAACAAAGCTATTATTCAATTTAATTATGGAGATGATGGGATGGATGTATCTAAGAGCGAGGGGGGAACAATCAATATTAAAAATCTGATTAAAGAGGTTATTTTAAAATGATTGAGGAATTTAGGGGCAAGATAAATGGTATGTTATTGGATGAGTTTGAAAAAGAAGCTAATGCTATGAAGCTCACTAAGGCTCAAAGAGAAAAGGCACTAAAACTTTTAGAGAAGAGATATAAGGAATATAAGATAAATCCTGGAGAAGCAATAGGAGTTATTACTGCTGAATCTTTTGGTGAGCCTGGAACACAAATGACCTTAAATATTTTTCATTTTGCTGGAGTTTCTGAGTTAAATGTTACTTTGGGTTTACCAAGGTTAATTGAAATATTTGATGCTAGAAAAGAGGTCAGTACTCCTATTATGGAAGTATATCTTAAAAAACCTTACAATACTGATATTAAGGCTGTTAAAAAAGTTGCTGCCATGATCAAAGAAACCAAGTTGAGGGAATTGGCTCATGAGTTTTTGATAAATATTATTAAAAAACAAATAGAAGTGGTTTTGAATAAAGGAAATATGAGAAATCTGGGAATTACAGAAAAATTTTTATTTGATGCCCTAGCTGTTAAACTAAAAAAAGTGAAAATCAGGAAGGCCTCTAATGGTAATGTTGTGCTAAAACCTGATTTAGAAGAGGTTTCATTAAAGGATGTTTATAAATTAAAGGAAAAAGCTAAAGAAACATTTATTAAAGGTATAGAGGGTATTAGTCAGGTGTTGCCAATAAAACAAGGAAATGAATTTGTTATATTAACAACTGGGTCAAATTTAAAAGATACTTTAAAACTAGAGCAAGTTGATGAAACAAGGACTATTAGTAATAGCTTATTTGAGATTGCATCTATTTTAGGAATAGAAGCGGCAAGAGAAGCTATTGTATATGAAGCTAAAAAAGTTATCACAGAACAGGGTTTAGATGTCGATACAAGGCATATCTTGTTCATATCTGATTTAATGACAGCAACGGGAAGAGTAAAAGGGGTTACCCGGAGCGGAATTACTGGTGAAAAAGAGAGTGTTTTGGCAAGAGCTACCTTTGAAACCCCACTAAAACACATAACAGGTGCTGCATTGGCAGGAGAGGAAGATTTATTAAACTCTGTTGTTGAGAATGTATTACTAAATCAGCCTGTTCCGCTGGGTACTGGATTACCTGGCTTGGTAGCAAGTATGAAGAAAAATGAATGAATTAAAAGAAGCATTAAAGGAAAAAGGACTTGTTTTAGGTAGGGATAAAACTTTAAAAAAAATGAGGGCGGGGGATATAAAAAAAGTATTCTTAGCCAGCAACTGTCCTAAACACATTGAAGAAACAGTAGAGTATTATGCCAAGCTTAATAAAGTAAAAGTCTCAAAATTAGAGATTAATAATAAAGAATTAGGAATAAGATGTAAAAAACCTTTTTCTGTTATGGTTTTAGGTTATTAAAGTGAGAACATATAATTCTGAGATTATTGGATACATAAATGTTTTTGAGAGTGTGACTAAGGCAAAGGTTAAGGATTGTTATTTGGATAAACAATTGGTGTTTATTGTTGAGCAAGGAGAAATAGGCAAGGCAATTGGTAAAAAAGGGAGCAATGTCAAGAGGGTTTCTAATCTTCTAAAAAAGAGCGTTAGGGTGATAGAATTTAATAATAATGTTGAAATTTTTATTAAAAATCTTATAATGCCCGTCAATGGTAAGATTTATAAAGAAGGAGATGGGGTGGTGTTTATAGAATTGGGCTCTAATGCAGATAGGGCTAGTGTTTTAGGCAAAAACAAAAAAAACCTTAAAGAATTAAAAGAGGTTGTGAATAAATATTTTAATGTTGAAATAAAAGTAAAATAAAATGGCAAAAAAAAGCAAAGGATTAGGATCTGGCAAAAAATTACAGAAAAGAAGAAAGTCTTTGAGAAAAAAAGATAAGAGTTTCAAAGTAAGGCTGTTTAATCTAAAAAGAAAATCGGACCCATTGAAAGGATCCCCTCAAGCCAAGGGGATTGTTTTGGAGAAATTTCAAAAAGAAGCAAAACAGCCCAATTCAGCTATGAGGAAATGTGTAAAAGTTCAGTTAATTAAAAATGGTAAACAGGTTGGAGCTTTTGTTCCTGGATATAATGCTATTAAAATGATAAATGAGCATGATGAGGTTATAATTGAATGTATAGGTGGTAAGCAGGGAAGGGCAAAAGGTGATATTTCTGGAATAAGGTGGCAGGTTATTAAGGTTAATGATCAAAGTTTAAATGCCTTGGTTAGAGGCAAAATAGAGAAAGGTAGAAGATGAAGATTTTTAATAAATGGGATACTAATGTAGAGGTTGTTGACCCTGGATTAAAGAGATATATCAATCTAAAACCAATTATGGTCCCTAAAACTGGTGGCAGGACAGCAAAGGTGCAGTTTTGGAAGTCTAAGACACCAATAGTTGAAAGATTAATCAGGAAAGTCATGGTTCCTGGACACAGGGGAAAGGTACATAGAGTTGTTTCTGGCCATTGCACTGGCAAGGCATTTCATGCATACAAGACTGTTGAAGATACTTTTGGGATTATTGAAAAAAAAGTTGGTAAGAATCCTGTTGAGGTTTTTATTAGGGCATTGGAAAATGCTGCGCCCAGGGAAGAGATTACAACTATTGAGTATGGAGGTGCAAGATACCCTCAGGCTGTTGAATGTGCACCACAAAGAAGAATTGATATTGCTTTAAGGATGATGGTTCAGGGAGCTTATGCTAAAAGTTTTAAAACTAAAAGAAAGATTGCAGAAACTTTGGCAGAAGAAATAATTTTAGCTTATAATTTAGACAATAAAAGCAATGCTATTGCTAAAAAATTAGAATTAGAAAGGCAGGCTGATGCTAGTAGATAGTTCTATCTAGATTTTTATATTCTTTCAATAGTCTAATTCTATGAAGCAAGGATTTAATTGATTTAATCTGAACCGTTAATCTTAAGAGATAAAATAAAAATTTTGGATTTTTTGATTGGGTGATTGTTTCTAAAATCTCTTCTTCTATATTTGTGCTGTCTTCTACTATTTTATCGATTTTTTTTGATTCTTGTTTGTAAAATTGTTCATAAAATAATAAAAACAGAGACCTTACTTTTTTAAAATAATCTATTTCCTTGTGAGTCAGTTTATTTATCTTTTTAGCCAAGGCATTCTTTATTGAATCTCCCATATTTTCTAGTTTTACTATAAGTATTGCCATTTCCATAAGGTAATTATCTTGATAATTAAATTTTGTCAGAATTCTTAAACATGAATTTCCTAACTTATCTATAATTACATCTTGCTCTGAGATATTTTTGAAGGCAGAATATCCCTTATTATTAATTGCTACCAACGTGTCATCAAGCATTTGTTGTATTGATAAGAATATTCTCCTTAAAAGATTATCAAATTCCTCTTTTTTCATATCAGAAACACACTTTATGGTACAAGAATTCATTCCCTGGTGGATTATTTCAAAACCCAAACACCTTCCTATATCTCTTTTTATAATTTTTATGTCTTGCGGTGTTTTGAATTTTATTTTAACAATATCAAACCCTTCTGTGTAAGGGTAACCTAAGTAAAAGTTGTGATAATCTTTAAATTTATTAAAATCAATGACTATTGCTTTTGTTGTTTTCTTTTCTTTGGCATTTAATATTAATAGGTCTTTTTCTTGTATAATTTCCAATTCATCTCCTTTTTTTATCTTTTGCTGTTTTATCCATTTAGAAGGCAAACTTACTGTGAGAGTGTTTTTTCCAACAAGATTTACTTTTCTTTTCATCATAATTTATTAGGTTAAACTAATATAAATGCTTTTCTTAAAGTAATTATCTAATTACTTGTAATAATTATAATTAGAAAAGATATATATTTATTGATTAATTGTTTTAAAGCATTTTAGAGGTGGAGAAAATGGTAGTGGATTTGGTTAGGAGAGCAATAGGTTTTTGGTTGGCTGGAGAGGCTGTTAAATCCTTTAAAGATACAATTGAATCTGATGATCTTGTTGAGAGGGTAACAAAAGGAGTTTATGGAGGGATAACAGGGCAAATATCTCTTCGTTGTTTTGAGCCAGACATTAGGAAAGAAGAAGAAATGAAAAAATACAGATTGAAATAACTTTGTTGCCAAACTCATACAAGAAGGAGGTAAAACAAATGGCGCCAATATTGGGAGGTTTGTTAGCCCTTATTGCTGGGGCTGCAATGGTTGGAGGAGCAAAAGCCGGGCAAAATATAAGGGATAAAGAAGATTTAAATAGGCTCACCAAGGGTTACGATAAAGCTAGGAATGAAATGGCCGCTCTTGGATATGATTTGCCACTTCAGTCATATCTAAAAAAAGAGTTAGGAACTAACTGGTATGAAGAGTATACGGGTATAGTAGATAGGCTTGATGGAAAAAGATTTTTTTAATTTTTTTCCTTTTTTTATTTTAAAAAAACATTAAATTTATTAAACTTAAATATTTAGTTTCTTTAATGATTAGAAACAAGATCTTAAAAAAGAGGCTGAAGATAGTTATTTTAGCTATAATTTTAACCATTATTCTCTTGTTCTTAGTTAGGGAATATATAGAATTTCGTTTTTTAGTTGGAGAGGGATTGGTGTTAACAAGCTCTATAAAACCCTTATTTGTTTTAAAAAAAGGAGATATAGCCAACATATCTGTAACTGTAAACACAAACAACGACATATTTTGTAAATCTTTTTGTGAATATTCTTTGGTTAATTTAGAGGATAATTCTATAATCAGTAATGGCTCAAAAATGCTTAGTCCTGGTGAACCTTTAAAATTTAGTTATGCTTACCTAGATAAAGAAAAGAAAGAAGGGCAAACATTGTTTGTTTTTGAAATTACTTGCAGAAATATAAAAGATTTATTTTGTGTTAGACAAACTGAACCAGCTACCTTAACTAATTTAATTGTAGTTAATTATGAGTTAAGCGAAGAAGAAAAAACATTAAAAGAGGATGTTAGGAAGAGATTATTATTGTTATTAGACAATGCCATTGATTTAGATTTTAAAAGTCAAGAAATTAAAGCCAAAGCTCAAACATTGGGTATTGAATATGATGAAAGTGAGTTGCTTTCTTATTTTAAGAATCTTGAATCAATTAAGGAATTGTGGGAAGCCAAAGACTATTTTAGTGCTAAGGAAAAAATAGATTCTATTGAAAATGTAAGTCTTGAAGAATATTCTTTTATTCTTGAAGATTTTGATGAATTAAATCAAACCATACAAAATCTAAAAAAAATAAATAAAGAACTTAAGAAGATTAAAAAAGATAGTTATTCCTTGAGGAATAATTCCATTAAAAATGTTTTTGTGGATTCTATTGAACTTTATAATATGGCTAATGGAAAGGCATTAAAAGATCTGAATAAAAGCAAGGACTATATTTTACAAATAAATCTAACTGATTTAATTGGTATGTATAATGATTTTGAAAGTTTAATAATTGATAAAGTTAATGAGAGTGTTGAGTCTCAATATGAAAATCTTTGTTCTTTGAATGAATCTTTATGTAATTTGAGCTATTATCCAGAATCAAGAACTGATTTCTGTTTGTTAGTTGAAAGCTTTAATGAATCTTTAATTAATGATATTCTAGATCTAAATCAGAGTTTTTGTTTTGATATAGATTATCCCAGAATTAAAAAAAATAAAGAGATTGTATATATGTTTGTGTATGAACAAAGAATTTTTAAAAATGTGAGCGAAAATCTTCCAGAGTGTTGTGTTTTTGGCGAATGTAAGCCTTGTTGTGTTGATTGCAGTGATGATCCCAGCACCTATCCCATCATCTTTATTCACGGTCATGCTTTTAACAAAGAAAGCGCCCCTGATTACTCTTTGGGTAATAATTTCATTGCATTACAAAATAGGCTACAGGAAGATGGTTACATCAATGCTGGAGTTTTAACTCCCAGTGCTTCTGTTGGAGATGTGGGTTTTGGAGAATGGGGGAAATCTGGCAGACCAATAACGGTTAGGCTAACTTATTATTACAATTTTTATAGGGGAGAAAGCGGATTTGTTGCTGTACCTCAAAAAAATGAGAACATTGAAAGCTACAGCATAAGATTAAAGGAATTTATTGATTTGGTTAAGTTTAGAACCGGAAAGAAAAAAGTTATTTTAGTTGCCCATTCTATGGGGGGTTTGGTTGCAAGATCTTATGTTAATTTATTTGGTGGCAGTGATGTGCATAAGTTAATACTATTAGCTACTCCTAACCGAGGCATAGATTCTCATATTGCTTCGTTGTGTCCTGTTTTTGGTGAAGAAAAAGAATGTAATGATATGAGGGAGGGCAGTGTTTTTCTAAATAAATTAAATTCTGAAAAAGAGGAGGTGAATATTTATACCATAACTGCTACTGGTTGTGAAATGAGCAATGGTATTGGAGATGGGATTGTTTTAGAAAAGAATGTGCCTTTGGATTATGCAACAAACTTTATTGTTAATGGTAAATGTGATGGTTTTTTAAAGAATGATTTACATTCTGATATTTTATTTCCTGATAAATATCCTGAGGTTTATGAAATTTTGAGAAAGATTTTAAAAGAGAGTTAGGATTTTTTTTAGGGTTTAAAAGTTAAAAATAAAAGTTGTTTCTATTCCCTCAACTTTTTGATTGCAATGCCTGCTGCAATAAGTGCTAAAGCCAAAGGAGAGTGTTCTATTGAATACCCCAAAATGTTTGCCCCGATTGCACCTACGTGATTGATTAAGTCGGGTGAGTTTCTAAGTTCTCTTCCTAACGGTTCAGTTAATTCAGAAGCGTTTATTCCAGCATAAGCAGTACCAAGAAAAATAGCTGAATCCCTAGCTCCATACCAGACTCCCTTTACAGCATCTCCTATTCCCATTTTTAATAAATACCTCCGTGATTATTACTATTAAATAGTAAATTAATAATATATAAATGTTTCGTTTTTTAACTACTAAATAGTGATGTTTTTATGGTCTAATTCAAAAGAATATGGCTAAATGGGCCTGGTCGGATTCGAACCGACGACCCTCACCGTGTAAGGGTGATGTCATAGCCACTAGACCACAGGCCCTTATTAAAAATAAGATTCGTTTAATTTAAAAAGATTTTCGTTTAATTTAAAAAGATTACTATTAACCCTTTTGATATGAGCAAAGTTCTGGAATCGGATTTAAGAATTAAACAAGATGCATTGAAAACTCGGGAGCTATTGGTTTCTAAGTTAGATTTATTTCCCACTCGCTCGTGCAAAGTTGGAGCAATAGCAATGCACAATAGAGACTATGAAATAGTTTGCGGAATTGTAACCTTGGACAATTATTGCAGAATGGGTCTTTCTAAAGAAATAACACATTTTTGGAATTATG
>JAFCDT010000052.1 GCA_017609525.1 Candidatus Woesearchaeota archaeon
TCTCCTGTTTGTTTGCCTCTCGGCATGATTATGAAAAGCCCTCAAAAAGGGGGCTTCACTTTTCTTTCGCCTCTCGTTCCTTTAAAAAATAAATTAGGAAAAATAAAAAATAAATTATGTTTATTCAGCTGGGACTACTGTTGTAGTTATTGTGTAAGTTCCAGGAATCATCATCTTTGGAAATTCTGTCACAATAAGGAAATCTACTGTCTCACTAGGAGAAACTGTTACTGAATTTGTGAGTGCTTCCATAATTGTTGCTTCGTGATAATTATCTTCAGCTACTGTTGGAGTAGCCCAATTAAATGCTTCTGGAGTTGGCATTTGCTGATTCTTATAAGGAGAATACCATCCGCCACCAGTTTGTGGATATGCTGCCCAGTGGAATGAATCTCCAAGCACTTCTTTCTTAATCTTTATGGTTAGTATTCCATTTGTATTTTGTCCATAATATGCGCCTGTTGCTTCAACCCAATCTAAATCTGTTACTGGTGTATTCACACAACCACTATGCCATCCAAGCCATTCACAATCAGAAACTAATTCTGTGTCAAATGGACTCATTAACCAAGTTCCCCAAGGATAAGTTGCATCTGACCCATCATTATTGTGTATTTGGAATGCTGGTCCTTTCCCAAGTCCGTCAGTTGCTATAATAAGACCAAGTGGAAGTTGCCCATTACCTTCCCATGTTTCTGTTGGGAAATCAAAAGTCCATACTAACCACTCGCCATCTTCTTCAACAGTTACTTCTAAATTATATGAATTTACTATATTGATGGTCTCACTATAATCATACTCTAAAGGAGTCCAATAACTTATCCCTACTTCATTGCAAGAATTATCTTCGTAAGTTCCTTCATAACTACAACCATCTCCATCAGCTTCACCTAAATTAACTACTGCTGGAACACATATGTTCTTTCTTCTAATGAAGTAAATGTTGAATCGTCCCACTCTTCTACTATGGCATTTTGACTATCTGGATAAGATAATCCATCAACCAATAATCCTTGACTTGTTACAGTAACCAACCCTGTTATCTTACCAAAGTAGGGCAACAAAGCAGCACTTACCAAAGCCAATCCGAGAATTACAATCGCGAAGACAGGAATTCCCTTACCAAACACATTAACTTTCTTTTTCAAAAGTTTTTTCATTTTTTTCTATTTCTTTTCAACCATGCCTAAATTATGGAATATTCCCTTAAAAAGATTATTATTGTTAATAGTATATTTCTTTGTTATTACTTGGGGTTGATGAATGCCCACGCCGAGTGGTAGAGAGTGTAGGATTGTATAGAATCATAAGTTGGAAATCTTTCAGTTAATCTTTATTAACTTTTCTGCTTCTTTTATCATTTCTTTTACAACTTTTAAAAATTCCTTGTGATCTTTATTTTTAAAGTCTATTGAAGAATCGTATTTTAATTTTCTTAAGTCATTTAATTGAGGTAAGATTTCTGCGTGTTTTTTATCCACATTTTCTAATTCACTCCACTTAACAAAATTCTTTATATTTTTACCATGTCCTTCGATCTTCCCCCCAATACATAAAGAATGACATACGGCTGATAACTCTGCCGAATTCCAACAATTTTCATAAAAAGGTCTTAATCTGTTTTCTTTTAAATCCTCTTTAGCACTTTCACAAAATTCTTTAGAACGTTCAATTAATTCCTCTATTTTTTCTTTATTATATCTGGCATCAAAAATAATAATCCAGTGATCTAATAGTTTAAATAAAGTTATATGGCCTGAATTAGGGGGATAATCAACAATAAATTTTTCAAACTTATCAACATCTGAATATTTTACATCTTCTCCTTTAATGATGTCCCTATTTACTTTAACCCTTGCGGTAATACCTACATTTTCATTAAATTTAATCTCTGGAAGTTTACCTATAGTAAAAATAACCTGAACCTTTTTGATTTCAAAATCATTTTCTAATATTCCCTTCTTTTTTCTTCTTTCTATTTCAGGGATAACCCAAATATTCATAACTTGGTCAAAAACTCTTTTGATTTCGTCCTGATTTAACGTATTTTCTTTTTTCATTTTTTTTAAGATACGCTACAACTCGCTCATCTTTAGATGAAACTATTTCTCCTAGAGTTTCTTCTTTTAGATTAATAATATTTTTTCTCTTTCTAACTAAAAAAGCATATCTTGGATAGTAAAACATCATCCAAATCAAGTTTCCAACAGATAATAAAAAAAGTCCAATTGTAGCCATTAAAGGAGTTTCAGAAAGGTTTGCCATGCCTGGAATCAAAAAAGCAATTCCCACTCCACTTGTGGAAGCCCAAAGAAGTGCCATATTATTTTTTTCTAATTTTAGAAGTTCCACATCATCCTTCATATCTCTTTCTCCTAATTCAAAAAAATTGACCCCAAAAATATAAGTTAAAATATAAATTAAGAATAAGAATGAAACAATTATAAGATTTAAGATTATAGTTATACCTGTTGCAAGATAACCAATTAAAAGCAAGATAATTAACAGAACAAAAGGAATTGCACTTACCCATTGAGTCCAGTGAATTTTAGCCATTTTATTTCTTAATTTTTAAACTATTTAGAATTTTCTATTTCTTAACATAATGCCTAAAATTTTCATCTCCATTCACTACTTACACTTCAGTTAAGATTAATTTATAACGTTCAGATTCAATATTTTCTTTTACAATTTTTTTAGCAATAATCTCGATAATCTTAAAATCATCAACGATAAATCTTACTTCTTCTGGGTTTATCTTATCAAGACCTTTAAATTTTGGACTAATTTTAGCTCCTTTGTGAGCAACCATCAAACCATCACAGATTCCAGTAAGAAAATTGTCTAAATCGCCTTTTGTTTTATTATTTTTCTTTAAATAAACCTTCAATGTTAATTTAAGATTACTTTCGATTACTTTACCCTTTAATTTACTCAATGCTTCGTTTCTAAGTTTAATTAATTTATTAACTTCATTAATTTCGCCTTTATCTTTATTCCACATAGAGTTTGCTCCATCTTTCTTCGGAGGCAATCCATCAATTTCTAATATATATTCCATTTTTAACTCCTCCCAATCACCAGTTTATTTCCCTTGACTTCTACTTTCAACTCATCACCAGCTTTAAAACCGAGTTTTTTGATTAATTTAGGAGGAATATTGACAATAAACTTATAGTACTTTTTACCATTATGTTCCCTTAGAAATCTCTTTTGAAGTTTCATTAATTATCACAAGAATTTAATCTTTATAAATTTTGAGGCACCGAAAGACTTAAATATATGAGGCACCTAAAATATACATGGCATGTTATTATAAAGAAGTATTTATCTCGGGATTTGTTATTGCTTATTTTACTTTTGGTATATTTATCCTATTCAAAGATGTTATTAGAGGGTGGGTAAGGAAGGTTAGGATTTTCTAATTAATTTAACGCCCAAAAGTACAAAGAGAAAGCCAATTCCAAAATAAATCCATTTTATTGTTTCCCCTTCTGGGATAATTGACTCAATACGGCTTAGAATTAAGAAACCGCCTATCATAACAGAAATAGTTCCAAATATGTGGTTGTCTTCTTTATCCCAAATTCTGATTTTCTTTTTCATTTTTTTTGTTGGATTTTCTTTGACAATTTCATCATCTTTAACAATTTTTTCGTTTTGAATAATCACCTTACCTTCTTCATCCCTAAGATACCAAACTGATGATCCCCTTAAAGAGAGGTGTCCATGGGGTTCAGAACCTTTTTGCCCAACCAAGACATCTGTTCTCCAAGGCTCATTAGGAGCATAATTAACGACTTTTGCGAAATGAGGATTTGATTCTTCTTGTTTATCCTCTTCATCCATTTTTCCTCAACTTTATCTCTCGAAGACTTACCAAATTTTTTTTGGTTTAACTGTTCTTCTTCCATCCCCAGTAACAGCCCTTCTCATTTGTCCTTTAAAAGTTTTGGGTTCTTTTTTCTTTTTAATAAATTTTTTTACTCTTCCCATTCCCATACAAACTTTGTTTAGGAAGATTTTTATATATTAAATTATTTATTTTGGTATGAAAAGAAAAAGAGGCAAAAGAAACAATCCTCGAAGAAAAAAACTACATAGAAATCCTTCTTCTGTTTTTGCATTTATTCTTATAGCAATATCTGGGTTTCTTTTTCCTTTATTTGGTTTTAGTATATTTGGAGAAAGTTTTTCCGATAAAAGCGGTGTAATGATGAATTTAGTTATTGATTTCTTCTCGGGAAAATTACCCTTAGGAGAAGCATATGGGATAATCATCACTGCTATGATGGTAATATATTTATTTATCTTAATTTTCTATCTTTTAAATGGTTTAGGAGTTATTTATAACCGATATGGTAGGAGAGCATCTATTCTATCAATAATCTATCTTTTCTTAGGATTATTTGCTGTTGTTTTTATTAATCGAGAAATTAGTATTCCTTTCTTAGGAAATACTCTTGGAGCCGTAACATTGGGGCTAGGTACTTATTTTGTTACTTTAGTTGGTATTTTATATCTATTTTTTGTAAGACAGATTAATAGGAATGTTAGATTTTAACTAAACTCCCCCAAAAAAAAATCAACCCAAACTCTCACAGGCAAGACCATTTCCATCTGCATCTAATCCGTGAATGTCCTTTTCCACTCCTCCGCAATATTCAAAGACTTCCTGTGAAA
>JAFCDT010000014.1 GCA_017609525.1 Candidatus Woesearchaeota archaeon
GGTGAAGAAACCTGTGATCCAAAACCTCTTACAGAATGTAACCTAAGAAACAATGAAAATTTCTGTAACAAAGGTGGTGGATGTAGCTGGCAGTGCGTATAAATTTTCTTTTTCTTTTTCATAATACAATCTTATTAAATTTTAGATTTTTATATAAAATGTAAAACGCCGGGACTGGGATTTGAACCCAGATACCCAAAAGGGTCAGGCTTACTGAATCTGGTTCCAGGCTTACACTTCCAAAACATAAGTTTTAAAGAATCTGTGCAATACCAGATTATGCGATCCCGGCTTAACCAGATGATAATATTTCGTTAAGTCTTTTAAATTTTGCGGTATGGTTAAAACCCACATTTACCTCTTAAAGGAACAAACACAAAATCTCCTAAATCAGCAATTCTCATATTTTTGATCTTAATCATCCTCTGAATTCCAGAACCAACAGGCAAAACAGCAACACCATTTTTCTTTAATTGTTTGTTAACAAAAGAAGGAATAACAGGACAAGCAGCAGTTATAATGATCCTATCATAAAAAGCTTCTTTATCATAACCCAAACTTCCATCCCCATGAATAACGTCTACATTTTTAATCTTAGCCTTCTTAAGATTTTTCTTAGCAAACTCAACCAATTCCTTATTAATTTCAATACTAAATATCTTGCCTTTGCTTCCAACCAACTTACTTAATAAAGCAGCCTGATAACCACTGCCAGCACCAACCTCTAATATCTTCATGCCTTTTTTAACTTCTAGAGCATTAGTCATTAAAATAACAGTAGATGGTTGGGAAATTGTTTGACCAGAAATAATTTCTAAAGGAATATCCTTATATGCAATTTCTTTATATCTAGGTAAAACAAAATCCTCTCTTTTTACTTTTTTAAAAGCAGAAAGAACCTCTTCAGAAATTCCTTCACCCCTCCATTTTTTAATAAGAAACTCTTTCATATAAGAAATAAAGAATTTATTAAAATATAAAACTTTAGTCCAATAAATTAATAGTAATTTGAACCCCTTCAGGGATAGGAACTCTCATAACCAATCTTAAGGCTCTTTCATCAACACCCAAATCAATTAACCTTTTATGGATTCTCATCTCAAAATTATCAAAACTAGCCTTCCCATCGCCGCATGGACTCTTTCTAGTAGTTAACTTTAGAGTCTTAGTAGGCAAATGAATTGGTCCTTTCATAACTACTTTGGTTTTTTCAGCTATCTCTTTTATAGCACTACAAATTTCATTAATCTTGCCTATATCCGTACTTGACAGATTTATTCTTGCTCTTTGCATGGTATTTTCACGAATTAAACCATTTATAAAGTTTACTCTAAGGATTTGTAGAAACAAAATAAGAAAAAAAGAAGAAATTTATTTCTTCACATAATCTATGCACATTCCAGCTGCAACAGTTGATCCAGCATCCCTAATAGCAAACCTAGACATGTGTGGAATGTCTGATTGTTTTTCAATAACTAAAGGTTTACTAGGTTTTAATTTAACAATTGCTGCATCACCATTTTTAATAAAGTCTGGATTCTCAGCAACAACCTGTCCGGTTGCAGGATCTAGTTTCTTTTCTATTGATTCAAACTGACAAGCAACCTGTGCAGTATGTATGTGGAATACAGGTGTGTATCCTTTGGTTATAACTGTTGGGTGATTCAATACAACAATCTGTGCAGTAAATTCTTTTACGATTGTTGGTGGATTATCTACAGGACCTAAAACATCTCCTCTAGCTATATCCTTCTTTCCAATACCCCTAACATTAAAACCTACATTGTCTCCAGGTTCTGCTTTTTGTATCTGTTCATGGTGCATTTCTATTGTCTTAACTTCTCCTGTAACTCCTGTACCTTCTCTTGCAGGTACAACAATAACTTTGTCACCAATCTTCATAACACCTGTCTCAACCCTACCTACTGGAACTACACCAATACCAGTGATGTTATAGACATCCTGAATTGGTAACCTTAATGGTAGGTCTGTAGGTTTTTCAGGTTCCTTAAACAAGTCTAATTGTTCTAATAGCGTTGGACCTTTATACCAATCCATATTCTCAGACTTCTTAGTTACATTATCTCCTTTTAGTCCACTAATTGGTATAAATGGGGTCTCATCAACCTTAAAACCAGCTGTTTTCAATAAGTTACCGACTTCTTCTTTAACCTTGTTGAATTTTGCTTCATCATAGTTAACAGCATCCATTTTGTTAACTAATACACCTAGCTGACCTACTCCTAGTGTTTTACACAACCAGGCATGCTCTTTGGTTTGTGCCATAACACCTTCAGAAGCAGCTACAACTAAGAAAGCAACATCTGCTTGTGAAGCCCCAGTAATCATATTTTTAATAAAGTCTTTGTGCCCTGGAGCATCAATTATAGTATATTCAAATTTGTCAGTTACAAATTTCTTATGCTGTAAATCAATTGTAACTCCTCTTTCTCTTTCTTCTTTTAAATTATCCATAACAAAGGCAAATTCAAATCCTGCTTTACCAAGCTCTTGGGCTTTTTCCTTTAATTTTCTCAAGGCTTGTTCATCAAGATTGCCTGAATCATACATTAATCTACCTACAGTGGTACTTTTACCATGGTCTACATGACCAACAAACACAATGTTAATGTGTGGTTTTTCCTTAGCCATTTGAAGTATCCTCCCTAAAAATTTTAATATTAAGTGTGTATAAAGCTTAAAAAACAGGTTATTTATAAAGCTTACTACTCTGAAGAAAGCCCCTTTCTTTGCCTAACCTGCTTGACTACTTTGTCTTGGAGTGTTTCAGGCAGTTTCTCAAATACCTGATCAACTATATAAAATACCCCACGACCACCTGTAGCACTTCTTAGATCAGAACTTAGACCAAACATCTCCGCTACAGGTAGCTTAGCCTTAACACTGATATGTTCTCCTTCCTGGTTCATATCTAATAACTGTCCTCTTTTATTCTGTATTAATTTACTAATTTCACCCATGTATTTCTCAGGAGCCTCAATTTGTAATATTTGTAATGGTTCAAAAATTAAAGGATTTGCTGTCCTAATAGCATCTCTGATACCATCCCTGACAGCAGGCAATACCTGTGCTGGTCCACGATGAATAGCATCTTCATGAAGTTTCATATCCATAATCCTAACTTTCATCTTCATTGCAGGCTCTCTGGCTATTAAACAAGCATCCATAACCTGCTCAAACCCATCTAGAATCATCTCAATTACTTCACCAATATGCACAATTCCCCGGGTATCATCAACAATCATATTTCCTTTGTAAATTTCTCTTATTTTTTTAGCTTCCTTCATTGGAATACCCAATTCTTCAAATTTCTTAAAAGTAGCAGTGTCTTTTTTCTTAATTCTCATCTCAGGAAGTTCACCAGCTTTAATAGCCTGGTGTATACTATCCTCTAAAGGCTCAACAATAAAATAGAATTTATTGTGTTTGTTTGGAGATTTTCCTTCTGCTTCCTGGCTTTGTTTAGTTATGCTTTCCCTATAAACCACAATTGGTGGACTTGCAACAATCTGCAATCCTTTTTCTTTGATTATTCTGTTTTCTATAACCTCTAAATGTAATTCACCCATCCCAGAAATAAGGTTTTCCCCTGTTTCTTCATTGATTTTAACAGTAATAGTTGGATCCTCTTTATTAACCTGTTTTAGAACTTCAATTAATTTTGGCAAGTCAGCAGGATTTTTAGCCTCAATAGATTTTGTAATTACAGGCTCAAATATATGTTTTATGGCCTCAAATGGCTCCATTTCATTGCTGGATACAGTTTCTCCTGAAAAAGAATCTTTAAGCCCAACAATACCAACAATATTTCCTGCTGGCACATCATCGACAGATATTCTTTGTGCTCCTTTGTAAATGCTAACCTGTTGTATTCTTACCCTTCTTTTAGCTAAATTTAAATAAACCTCATCACCTTGCTTTAAAGTTCCTGAAAATAATCTCCCAGCAGAAACTTCTCCTGCGTGTTTATCAACTACAATCTTGTTAACCACAAAAACAATGGGACCATTAGGATCACAACTCATTAAGGCCTTTCCTTCAGTACTCTCTAAATCACCATGCCAAATCTTAGGAATTCTATATTTTTGAGATTCTAAGGGATTAGGTAAATGGGTAATGACCATATTAAGAACAACTTTATGCAAGGGCGCCTTTTTTCTCAAATCATCACTTGTATCATTTTGATAGGCTTCAATTATATCCTTAAATGTGATATTGTTTTTCTGCATAAATGGAAAACTTAATGCCCAATTATGAAATGCAGAACCAAAACCAACACTCCCATCCTGTACACTTACATTCCATTTTTCCTTGAATTCTTCTGGACAAATAGAATAAATAAACTTGTTAACATCAGCAATGATCTTGATAAATCTGTTTTGCATATCTTCTGGAGTTAATTTTACCTCTTTGATTAACCTATCAACTTTATTAATGAATAAAATTGGTTTTACTCTTTCCCTTAATGCCTGTTTCAAAACAGTTTCTGTTTGAGGCATAATACCTTCAACAGCATCTATTAAAACAATGGCCCCATCAACAGCCCTCATGGCCCTGGTAACATCACCACCAAAGTCAACGTGTCCTGGCGTGTCTATTAAATTAATTAAGAATTCTTGACCTTCTGAATCATGAACCATAGAAACATTAGCAGAATCAATTGTAATTCCTCTTTCTTGCTCATCTTCATGAAAATCTAGAACTAATTGTTTTCCAGCTAGTTCTTCTGACATCATGCCTGCTCCAGCAAGTAGATTATCAGAAAAAGTTGTTTTCCCATGATCAATATGGGCTGCAATAGCGATATTTCTTATTTTTTCAGGTTGTTTCATTAATCTAACAACCTTGTCTGTCATCTTTTCTGCCATTTTGTTTGCACCTTTATCTTATTATCTTTGGTAAGTTTTCGTTTAATTTATAAACCTTACGATTGTTCTGCCATTTCACATTCAGAATCTTTCATCACATTATTTGGTTAAGTAGATTTTATCTTTTTAATAAATACCCATTATGAGTAGTAACAAAACCAAAAACTTTATAAATAATTAACACTACTCAGAGGTAATGAAAAAAACCATACTAATCGCTGTGATATTAATATTCTTTTCAATAATCACTTTCACCTCTCACAGCGCGGAGGTGCCTCTCGGTCCAAATAATGAGAGGCCTTCCCCCCATAATCATATTCCTGAAAAAAATATCATAGTTTATGATAACAAAGTTGTTATTTTTATTCCAGGCGTTTCTTGGACATCATACAAAGATACTAATTCTATGGATCCTGTCTTGGATAAAGAAGCCAATGGATTAGAAATTGTTCCAGAATCTCCCGAAAACATTTATATAGGAGATATTGTAGCCTATGAAGCTCCAGAAGGCCTAATTGTCCACAGAGTTATTGAAAAAGGCGAAGATGAACAAGGAGTTTATTTTATCCTTAAAGGAGATAATAATCCAGAACCAGATCCTGGAAAAATAAGATTTGAACAAATAAAATACCTATTAGTTGGAATAATTTATTAGGAGGATAAAAATGAAAGAAGCTGTTTGTGAAAAATGCGGCGCAAGATACAGAGGCAAACATATTCCTTCATGTCTTAGATGTGTTTGCGAAAGTACAAAATTTAAAATATCAGAAACATCTTAATTAATTTTTAAAAATGGGACTTAAAATAAAAGAACCAATAAGACTAGGACCACCTAGCACTGAAGGTAGAATTAAAATTCCAGAAAGTTTTTTAGAGAGACCATTATCACAGGAACAGCTTGAAAGAATAATGGATGATTTTCCAAATAGTGAAGTAATAGAAGGACAAGTTTCCTCAATGCCTCACACAACCCTGGAAAGATATCAAGAATCAGTAGCACAACTACTACTAGAAGAAACCGTAGAAAAAGCATTAAAGATAAAAGGAATTAGTCCCACTCATTACTGTGATGCTCTTGTTTATCTCTTACATATTCACGAAATGAACAACACAGATATTATTAATATGTCGCGCACAATTTTATACAACCATCTTCAACCAAAATTAGAACAACCAGATCTTACTTATTCCCAATAACAGCAAATAACCAACAAAACATCCCACAGTTAAAAAAGGCATAGCAGGATAATACTTTTTCTTTTTAGAAACTAAAAACAAGATAAGTAAAGACAAACTAACAAATAAAGGAACAATAAAAGCAATCAAGCCATATTCAGATAATAACACTCCAGAAAACAACAAAGGAAATGCAACATCTCCTCCCCCCAAGATTGCCACTTCTTTTTTATAAGGAATAAAAAAACCAGCAAACAACTTGCTCTTTTTTTGAAACTCCGCTAAGGTAACCATGTGTTTTGTTTTTCTTACAGCAATAAAGTCATAAACAGAAATTATAATCAACAGCATAATAGCAGAAAAAACATTCAATACAGGAACAAATATTGCAGCCAAAGCACCATAGATAAATAACTCACTTAAATTATGAATAATAATACTTTTTCTTAAAACTTTAATTAAAGCTATAACTAAAGCCAAAACAAAAGCTATCAAAGAATTAATAAAAGCAGAAAATGAAACAGCCAAGGTTATTAAAACTCCGAAAAAAAACCAAATCTGCCATAAGCTAAATAATTTTAATCTTGCCAAAATAAAAATAATAACAGTGGCTACAATTATAAATATGAAAATATAAATAAAAGAAAACTCTTTGTCTATATTCGGTCTTTCAATTCCATAAGGTAAATCTTTAACTAAATATTCCTTTGTAACCATTAATCCAATAAATTGAGAAATCAGGAATAGTAAAACAAGGATCAAAGTTATCTTTATATTGTGCTTCATAAACTTTATAAATAACAATCCCCTTTTAAACTTTTTCATAAAATGGAAATAAAACTAATTTTAATCCTAATGATTTTTCTCATAGCATGTACTCCCCAACAAATACAAGAAACACAAGAAACAAAAATAAAAACACAACAAGAAGAAACAATAGAAGTAACGCCTCCAGAATTTTATCAATTAAAACTCCAAGAAACAACATATCTTAACGGAATCCCAATTACTTTAATAGACCTCAAACCAAAATATGCAACAATTCAAGTTGATAATATAAAAAGGACTTTCTATGAAACACAAAGACCAATGCTAATAAAGAATCTTGAAATAACTCTACTAGAGATATATTATTCAGGTTCTAATTTTGGTGCAAATAAAGCCATTGTAACAATAGAACCAATTAATCTAAAAATCAACCAATATCTAATTTATTCTAATAAAGAGATAAAAATCAAAAACACGCCGGTTATCCTCCTCGATGTCAGGAAAGATAACGCAATAATAATGGCTGTTAAAGGAAAAAGTACTAAAAAAATAAAACACAATGCCACTGAAACATTAGAAAATCTTAGAATAAGGAATATTAAAAGCTTTTATTCAGATAGCCCATCTAAGGAAGCAGCAATTATAGAAATAAAATAAAACAAAATCTTATAAATCATTTTTTAAATTTTTTCATCTATTGGTTAGTTAATATAAATTCTTTTAAATTCTAAAACCTATAATAAATATGCTTATAAGGGGGTGCAAGCTGTGGTAAAAGATAACAAAAAAGAAGGAATTTACTCTGAAAAAGAACTTGATGACCTTGAAGACAATGATGAAATCTCAGCCAGAGAGCGTTGGTTCATGAAGGGTTATTTAGATGCTGAAGAATAAACAAAGGTGACAAAAAACTAGGTAAGATTTTTAGAGAGAGATTTCTATGAAATTTTATTAAAATATTCTAATAGTATGTATTGCCCCCGCCGAGCACATAACCTCTAGTTCTATGCCCTTCCCAATTAAGAACCTTAACTATTGCAGATAATTGCATAGAAGTATATGAAGAATAGTATTATTTAATGAATTTAATTTATTAAGGAAGATAGTTAAGAAATAATTAAAATTTAAAATAAATACTTTTTTTTAACTTGCTTTTTGGTATAAAGTTATTTCTTTTAAAAAAATTCAAAAAATATTCTTCAGATTTTATAATCTCCTCTTCAGATAATTCAATATAATCTCCCATCCCTATTAAAGGTAAACAACCTTTTTCTGAGAGATTTTTTCTTATATAAACTTCATCAAAGGGATCATGATTGCCAGGTAATAAAGCAATTAGGTTTCTAAAATGGTCATCCAACAACCCCATCTTATCACTAAAAGATAGAACTCTTTTTTCATCATCTTTTATTTTCTTTTTTATATTTACTTCTTTTAAACTTGCTCGATTAATAATTAATTTAAAATTTTTTTTATATACTTCAAAGGTTGAAGTACCCACGTGGCTTAAAATTTCGGGGAAATAAGCACCATGTCTAGGGTAAAGAGAACTACCAAGGAGGTTTACTATTGTTTTGTGATTTCCAAATAAAAATACCCCTAATTTATGATAGTGGCCCAAATTTATGATAAAAGGAAAAATGTCTTTATTTCTTTTTAGCACTTTCTGTTCTTCCCTTTTACCTCTTAGAAATTGGCTAATTTGATGTCCATGAAGATATACAAAATCACCAAATGAACTGTTAACAACAAGAATATCTTTGGATTCCTTAAATGTTGTTCTTTTATAGGAGCTAATTAAAGAAAAAACTCCCTCTTTTAAGTTATTCCAATATTTCTCACTTTGAATTTTTCTTTTATTATAGATAGAGCTATAATCTATTTTGTTATCTTTTGATTTAACTAGGGAAAATAGAACGTCATCCAAATTTGAGAATATTTCTCTGTGAATTCTAGTAATTATTGGAAGAAGTTTCCACAAATAACACAATATAAATCCATTTTTATCAGAACCAATACAATAGTACTTCTGATTTGCTTTAAATTTTCTTAAGAATATTAAGAATATACTAATATTCTCTAACGTTAGACCTTTCTCTTGAATAAGAACTTGATTATTACAATTAGAACAATCATGTAAATTGGGGCAATTTAGTTTAAAATATTCCCTTAAACGCTCTGGATGGATTCCAATAATTGGTTCTATTTTTTTATTGAAATCTAGTTTTGCATTGTTTTTCATTAGTAAAATAAATATCTATCAACTATTAAAATTTATGGAGATTGTGTTAAAATACCATTTAGTCAAGATAAAACTATATAAAGTTTAAATTACATCATAATTATTATGCTTATTACAAAAGAAGATAAACAAAAAATAATCAAATTTATGAAAGATTATGAGAGAATTACCAAAAAGTTTGATATAAATGCTGAAAGTATAAAAATAGCTGAAGTTTGGCTAAACGATTCTAAGGAAGAGTTTTCTGCATTTAAAATATTAAAGAAACAACAAGACTTACATTTAAAATCTTTAAACCATCTGATACTATGTGTCGAAAAATTAGTTAAATGTTATGGAATTTTACATAATGTTATAAATGAAAAATCTGCTAAACACGAGATAGGCCATATTTCTCCCAAAGTTTTTCTTAAAATATTACAGAAGACCGAAATGCATTCTTTTTTAAAGCTTTATATTAAAAATTATGATTTATTAAATCCCGAAGAAAATATACTAAAATTAAAAGAGATTTTTGGGAAAAGAATAGACAGTAGGAATGTTGAAGAACTAGCAAGAATGTCAGAAAAAGATATGAAAAATATATTTAACATAGTGCACAAAATATCAACTAAGATAGAAGAAGAAATGAAAAATAAAACTTTTGAAGATATTACTCAATCTAAAAATGTTAATGCCAATGTAATCAACTATATAAAGAATGAACTTGTAAAAGAAGAAGTATGGGATAAGATTAAAAATATCAAAATTGAAAAGCTTTATATTGGACCTGTTTTGAACATGAATTTATTCTCACTTGCCATAATCACATTCCCCCACAATATATCTTCAAGATATGTGAATGCTTTTGTAGGTAAAATAGAATACAATGATAATTTAGGAATAATTGCTAACTTGGATTTAATTGAGGAAAAAGTATCTTATTGTGTTAGGTTGGTTGAAGAAAGTTTTGAATTAATAAAACAAGGACAGAAGGTGATTTAAAGTATATAAGATGAAGAATTATCAAGCACCATTTAAAAAATTTAAAGGGTGGGTAATACCTCTCACAATTTTCTTTTTTATCCTTTTAGTGATATCAATATCAAATAATTCTTTTGAATCTTCTTGGCCTTATTTATTGATGAGTTTGGTTATTTTATTAACAAGTTTGTTTACGTATGTTAGAATTTCACAAAAGAAAGTTTCGTTCTTTTTCATATCTTTAGTACTTTTCTTGTTTGGAATGCAATTTTTATTCTATTTTGTAATCCCTGATTACTACGATTACCAACCAATAACCGTTCCAGGATTAATGATGATTTATCAATTGCATGGAAAGGTTCAAATTTTTTATTCTCCAGATTATGTAAAACAAGGAGATACAATTAAAGGTTTTATAAGCGCGTGTAGTAATGATTATAAAAATTGTAAGGATTTAGATGATTATAATTTAACAGCTTATTTTAATGATAAAAGTGGAACAAAACACATAATCTTTGAGAATAAAGGATTCAATAATAAAACCCAATTTGAAATTGATTATATGGGCCATCCAATTGAGATGGAAATGAAGTATGAAGATTTAATTTATGATTTTATTTTACCTAAAAAATCCATATGGCAAACTTTCTGGATGCAATACAATAGGCATCCGATAGTTGGAATGATTTTTCTTATTTCTTCAATTATGACAATAATATCATTTATCACTATACTAAAAACGCCCCATTTATTTAGGAAAATCAAACGAACATACGTTAAGGAAGTAAAAAGGGTTTATGATAGAATTAAAGATAAAAAATTATAAAGATCATTCTTCTAAATTTTCATTAAGTGTTTTCATTAAGTGAACCATCCCATGTTTCCAAAAGAGCATCACTTGCTTCACAGATATTTTCCCTACACCTTACTTGTTGTTTCATAAAGGTAACTATTTCTGAATCTATGGAAGAGTCTTTTTCTATATCTTGTAAGGTTGAACCTACAACTTTAGCAAAGCAATCATCATAAGAATTACAGTATCCTGCATTGGTAAAGGTTACCTGAGAAGTAACATCTATACCTTAAACCATCAACTTCAAACCTCCTTATTAATATTTTAAAATAATCCAAATTAGACTTATCCTTACAGTAATACAGCCCATTTTTTGGTTTCTTTAACACTTTGTTTAGCTCTTGAACAAAAGTCTCGTAACGAGCTTTATTTCTGTAGATATCATCTTGTGCCATGTCTATCACCTTATTTCATTTATTTATAAGGTTTAGAGCACTACGCATAGAACTAGGAATAGGATGCCCCCGCCGGGATTTGAACCCGGGTCGCCGGATCGAAAATCCGGAATGATTGACCGTACTACACTACAGGGGCAAAATGGGCCCGGTGAGATTTGAACTCACGACCTCCGGCTGTCTTAGACCTTGAAAATTGACCGAAGGCGGTCATATAAGACCGGCGCTATAACCAAACTAAGCCACGGGCCCAATAATGAAAATGAGCCTAAATTCCATATTTAAAACTTTCGAATACCATAAATCTTTAATACTTTTATTTTTTATTCATTATGATGATAATCGGCCTTGTAGGAAAACCCTCATCAGGGAAATCAACCTTTTTCAAAGCAGCAACTTTAGCAGAAGTAGAAATAGCTAACTATCCCTTCACAACCATAGAAGCAAATAAAGGAGTTACATATATAAAAGTTGACTGTGTAGATAAAGAATTCAATGTTAAATGTAATCCAAGATTTGGTTACTGCATTAATAATAAAAGATTTGTGCCAGTTGAAATCATTGATGTAGCCGGGTTGGTGCCAGAAGCACACAAAGGAAAGGGCAAGGGGAATAAATTCTTAGATGATCTAAGGCAGGCAGATGTTTTAATTCATGTAGTTGATATATCTGGAAGCTTAAACGCTCACGGCGAACCAGTAGACCAAGGTTCTTATGATCCATTAAAAGATATTGAATTTTTAGAATATGAACTAGATATGTGGTACTTCCAAATACTAAAAAAAGGCTGGGAAAAATTCTCCAGAACAGTACATCAAGAAAAACAGGATATTATCAAAGCATTAGCAAAACAACTTTCTGGGCTAAAAGTTACAGAAGAAATGGTGGAAGATTCAATAAAACAACTAAAAGATAAAAATCCTCAAGAATGGACAGAACAAGAACTAAAAGAATTAGCAACAGAACTAAGAAAGAAGTCTAAGCCAATAATAATAGCAGCAAATAAAATAGATGTAGACATAAAAAACAACTATGAAAGAATAAAAAAAGAACCTGACGAAATAATAATTCCGTGTTCAGCAGAATCAGAACTAGCACTAAAAGAAGCTGCAAAACATAACCTTATTGATTATATTCCAGGAGAAGACCACTTCAATATAAAAGGTTCTTTAAATGAAAAGCAAGAAAAAGCACTAGATTTTGTAAAAACAAAAATTCTCAGTAAATACTCTTCTACAGGAGTCCAGGATGTTCTGGACAAAGCAGTTTTTAATCTCTTAAAATATATAGCAATCTTTCCAGGAGGGGTTAACAAACTAGCAGATTCAGATGGCAATGTTTTGCCAGACTGTTTTTTACTTCCCCCAGGATCAACAGCACTGGATTTTGCATATAAACTTCACACAGACTTTGGAGACAATTTCATAAAAGCAATGGATGTTAAGAAAAAAATTCCAGTAGGAAAAGATCATAAATTAAAACATAGAGATGTAATAGAAATAATGTATAAAAAATAAATCTAAAATTTCTTTAAAATCTTATTCAAAGGCAAAGTATTAATCACATTTTTTTTACCACACCATCCCCTTCTTGCAACTCCAATACCTAATTCCATATAAACTAATTGATTAATAGAATGAGAATCTGTGTTAATGACTAATTTAACCCCATTATCTACAGCCGCTCTAGAATTTACATCATCTAAATCCAATCTATTGGGAAAAGAATTTATTTCTATAGCAACATCATGATCTTTAGCAGAATCAAACACCTTACTCAAATCAAGCTCATACCCTTTTCTTTTTTGTAATAATCTTCCTGTTGGATGATTCAAAATATTAATTTTATCCATAACACTAACAATTCTTTTAGTCATAGAAGCTTCACCAGATTTAAAACCAGAATGGACTCCCGCAGTAATAATATCTAATTCTTTTAATAATTTGCCGGGAACATCTATTTTTCCACTAGGTAGAATATTTGCTTCAACACCTTTTAATATCCTTATGCCACTTAATTTTTTATTTACTTTATCAATTTCTTTTATCTGTTTTAACAACCTTCTTTCATTCAAACTATTAGCAATCCTTAAATTTCCAAAATGGTCGCATATGCATAAATAACTATGGCCTAATTTTTTAGCAGCCAAGGCCATTTCTTCTATGGTGTTATTGCCATCACTCCATTTACTATGAACATGTAAATCTCCCTTAATATCACCATACCCAATTAGTTTTGGTAATTTCTTTTTTAATCCAGCCTCAATTTCTCCCCTATCTTCCCTTAACTCTGGTTCAATATAAGGCAAGCCCAGTTTATTGTAAACCTCTTTTTCTGTTCTTCCCGCAATCTTTTTTTTCTTTTTAAAAATTCCATATTCACTAAGCTTTAATCCTTTTTTAATAGCTATTTTTCTTAATTTAATACTATGGGGTTTGCTTCCTGTCAAATATTGTAAAGCAGAACCATAAGATTCTTTACTAACAATTCTTAAATCTACTTGTAGATTGTCCTTTAACTTTACACTGCTTTTTGTAGGACCTTTAGCCAAAACCTTCTTTACATCTCCCAAATTTATGAAATATTCTGTAACTTTAACAGGATTGTTGCTTGCAATCAAAATGTCTACATCATGGATTGTTTCTTTTTTTCTTCTTACAGATCCAGCAACACTAATTAATTGAACCTCTTTTAGTTTTTTTAATTTTTCTTCTATTTCTCTTATGTTTGGTAACATAAAACCCAGGAGAAATCTTTTTTTACTTACCTCCACAGTTTTTATACCTTCTAAAATTTCTTTTTCTGTTTTTTCTCCCATGCCATACAACTTAGAAATCTTTCCTTTTTTTGCTACTCTTTTAAGATCTTTAATGTTTTTAACTTTTAATTTTTTATAAAGTAGTTTAACAGTTTTTGGACCCATTTCTGGAACATTCATTAGATCTTCAACATCTATTGGAATATTTTTTTTTAATTTTTTCAAATAACTGCTTTTTCCAGTCTTTAAGAATTCGGAGATTTTTTTTGCAATCCCTTCTCCAACACCGGGAACCTTATCCAACTCTCCCTTTTTCCAGATTTCTTTTATATCTTCAGATAAAGCCTCAATGTTTTGTGCTGCTTTCCTATAGGCTCTGGGCTTCCATTCTACTTCTTTAATTTCTAGCAAATCAGCTATCTCATACAATAGGCTTGCCACCTCTTTATTCTTCATTAGAATCACTTCTTTATTGTTTTACCATGCCCACAAACCACACAAATCCCACCAATCCTATTAAAACACTGTTCACAAACATGCCTTCCGCACATCTTACAGGTATATTTGGCTAAAGCCTTCATACAAGCCTGACATTCTTGATGCAAGACCATATTAAATACAAAGGAAAGATAATATAAATAGATTTCT
>JAFCDT010000053.1 GCA_017609525.1 Candidatus Woesearchaeota archaeon
TTTTATTTTTGCTGAGTCGCCCTGCTCAATTGCAATCTGTGTTTGCTCAAAAATTCTTATGATGTTATCAATCTCTTTCATGTTTTATCAAATATTAGAATGTATATAAAGTTTTTTAATAATTAGTATGGAAGTATTCCTAATCTATACAAAGCAAAACCAGCCCATAGAACAAGAATTAAGTAGACAATTGTCCATCCACGTGTTAAAGGAAGATGTTTTAAAATACTTTTGAAATTCTTTTTAGCCCATTTTGGGAAAAACCACGACGCAATATTAGCACCGACGCTGTCTGCAAGAAATGCCCACCAGATTATAGCTTCTATGTTCACCATTTATTATATAGATGAATAGTTATTTAAATATTTATTTGTTTTGTTTTATATGAAAATATTATTAGATGCGAATTTTGTGGTTTCTTGCATAAAGCAGAAGATTGATTTTTTAAGTTTGACAAATAAGAAATTTGATGAGAAAATTGAATTTGTTTTGCCTGTTGAAGTTGAAGATGAGATTGAGAAAATTTCAAAAAGAAAAGGCGAGAAAACTCGCGATAAAGAAGCTGCAAAAGTTGCTTTGGAAATATTAAGGCTGATTAAACCGAAGAAGATTAAACTTGGCTCTGGGAATGTTGATGATAAAATTGTAGATTATGCTTTGAAAAATCCAGAAATTGTATTGGCAACTTTGGATAAAGAATTGAAAAAAAGAGTTGGCGGGGCGAGGATTTTGACTATTCGTGGGAGGGGGAATTTGGAGGTTGTTTGATTTTTATTTTGGATAGTAATTAATTCCTTCCCATCCTACGATTATCATAGAGTCTATATCAATTATATTTTGTATAAATTTGTCTTTTATCTCTACAATTGTTTTGTATAAATCAAAGATATCTTCTGAGTGGATTCTAAAATCAATGTCAGCATAGCCCCAAAATCTCCCAACACTTTCGATGTTTCCTTTTTGTCTTAGCCAATGTTTTATTTGCGAATAAAATTCTTCTGACATTTTTTTTGCATGTATAAATACGCGAAAATGTAAAAAACCAAGAAGTTCGTAGTTGATTTTTGTTTTCCATCCAACAATTATTTTCTTTTCTTCTAATTTTTTTATTCTTTCTTTTACTCCGTTTGGGGACATTTTTAATTTTTCTGATAAATCTAAAAGAGAAATTCTCCCGTTTTCTGCCAATATTTTAATTAATTTTTCATCAACTTCATCGATGTTTGTCATTTTCCCTCCTTCTGTAGTTGCTTCTTTTCCTTGTTTATTGTAAAAAACTTTTTCTGTAAAGTAGGTTGATTCGATTTGAGTTGTAATAAGTTTATTTTTTATTTTGTCTTCCCTACCTTGAATAATCTGCTTAAAGATTCTGTCGAGTTCCTGATTGTTTTTTGATTTTATTACTATTGTTAAATCCCACTCTCCGGCGTTTTTTCCTGATGACATTACAGCAGGATGTTTATTAATTTGTTTGTGCCATAACTCTTGCTGTTTTGAAGAAAGATCCTGAAGTTTGAGATAGATAATATAAGCAGAGTAACCTAGTTTGAGAAGGTCAATAATTGCAAAATAACCTTGAATTATATTTTGTTTTTCTAAATTCTCAATCCGATATTTTATCACTTGTTTTGATGTTTTAAGTTTTTTAGCAAGATCTGAATATGAAATTCGCGCATTCATCTCAATTTCATTTAAGATTTTTTTGTCTTTAAGGTCGAGTTGTTTTATCATATTAAACTTATTGCACTTTAACTATATAAATATTGCGTTTTGTTAAAAATATTAATAATAAGTTTTAATTATCCTCTTTTTGTACTTACTTAGGTGTAGTTGATTACTGCATGGAGAAATAAAATGGCAAAGAAAATTTATGGAGAAAAAACAATAGAAAGATTGAAAGCAGAAGGATATAGTGATAGGGCTATTGAAGATATAACCTATATTTCAGAAAGACATAGAGCTAGGACAGGGAAGGTTGAAGACTTGCTTGCACAAGGTTATAATCCTGCACAATTAGATGAAATTTATAGTGCATCAAGAAAGGAGAATCTTCCTGTAAATGTTGTTGCTGAATTTTATGATAGGTTTAGAAAAGTAGGAAAAGGACTTAGACAGATAATTTCTGAAGTTATTAATTCTGCAGAAAAAGGAAGTTTAGCATGTCATGAATCTTACCGCAGAATTCCAATGCTCAAAGACGCAATTGCTTATATGATCTTAGAAAATGATTATGGGGCTGTTCTTAATTGTTTAGAAAATTTTGATAGAGATGAAGAAGGTTTGCCTAAACGTAGAAAACCTAGAAAAGACCCGCAACCACAAGGAGAAATAGATAAAGTCATTAGACAGGAATTTATGCATCAATGGGGGTTTGTATAAAATGTCAGATGTTTACAAAAGAAGGCTGGCAATGAAAAATATTGCAGAAGGAAAAGGAACAAGAGAAGATTATGAAGCTTTAACAAGAAATGATGTAGATGAAACACCAACAGAAACATTTGCAAAAGAGCAAGTTAGTGGTTGGGGCAGATATTCAGGTATTTATGGAGGAGAGCAACGAACTTACCTTGCTCCACGCGAAGGAATTTGGCTTTCAGGCAAAGCTGTAAAAGTTGAAGAAGCTTATAGATTAGTTAGTGAAGATGAGAAAAATGTTAATGTGCGAAAAGTTTCAGGTTCTGAAATAAGCGCAGTTGTTGATATTTGTCGGCAAGAGATTAAAAGGATGTTAATAAATAAGTTTATTAAATAAACAAAAATAGAAATTAAATGGGCTTAAGACAAAAACTTCAAAGAGCAGGAAGAGGAGTCTCTTATA
>JAFCDT010000054.1 GCA_017609525.1 Candidatus Woesearchaeota archaeon
GGCAAAGGAATTTTTAACAAGAAAAAAAGCACTATTTGCCTCTTTTTTAGTTTCAATGATCCCAATGTCATTTTCTATCTCTAACTATGTAATGGCAGAAAATTTATTCTACCCCTTAGTTGGTTTTTCAATTTACTTTTTATATAAATCATTAAAATCAAACAAAAAATATGATTGGATACTATCTGGAATCTTTGTTGGATTAACATTGATAACAAAAACAACTGCACTAGCAATAGCACCTATAGCCTTCATATTGTTTTTATTTAGGAAAACAAAATTCACCAATATCTTACTTCACTATGCTTTTGTATTGGTAGTTTCTCTTCCCTGGATCATAAGAAACATTTATCATTTTGGCTTTAACTTTATTAATCTATTGGGTGGAGATACAATAAAGCTTACAACAGGATCTTCCTTATTTATAAAAACAACAACATTTCTGAACATATTTATCTTACATCTTGGTTTCTTGCTTTTGGCATCAGGGATAATTTTTGGAATATATTACTTTTTTCCATACAAGAAAAAAAATACAGAATTTAACAATTTAATTTTTATTGTCTCAATTGCCTTGATATTTTTTGTTGTAGGCTCAACTTTAATTACTTACTCAATGCCTTCTTCGTACGATTCTCCTTTTGTTTTATTCAACGGAAGAATCCTGGGAAGAATTGTGGATTCTGTCTTGCCCTTTATAATCTTAATTGGATTTATTAACTTTAACAAAAGAGAACAAAAACCATCAAAAACACCATTTATTTTATCGTCTGTTTTACTATTAATCTCTTCTCAGCTCTTCATAGAAAATTTAATACCAGTAAACAACCATTCTCTAACTTTAATTGGTTTAATATCTTTGGCAAGCAGGTTCATAATAACAAAAACAATAGATTTTTCTTTTAATCTAATTCCGTTTATTCTATTTGCTTTGATATTAATGGTGTTGCCCTTAATTGTTTATATAATCCAAAAAGACAAAAAATGGGCAAAAATATTCTTTCTTGCTTTCTTTATTTTAAGCTCTTTAGCCTCATTTGCAATTACAAGCTATAGCAGTAATAACTGGTACAGAAACGAACAAATTCAATTGGGATTAGAAATAGATAAATTAACAGATAAAAATGACATAATTCTATTTGATGAAAGGGATTGCAGGAAATATAATAATCCAGAAAAAGACATAAAAAATGATTTGTGTGAAATCTACATAGATAAAAGAGCAATGGCCATATCTGGATTTTTCATTAACAAAAAAATTATTGTAACAGATATTAATCAAGAAGCAGATTATATAGTTTCAAAACATAACTTAGATTTACCAATAATTAAAAAAACACAAAACGAAATTTATTTATATAGAGCAAAAGGAGAATAAAAATATGAAAGTTATTATTACAATACCAGCATATAATGAAGAATATACCTTACCTTCAGTACTTAAAGAAATAAAAGAAGTCATGGGTAAAACAAAATATAATTATAAAATCCTTGTTGTTAATGATGGTTCTCAGGATAGAACAAGCGAAGTAGCCAAAAAACACGGAGCTATTGTTGTAGAAAATAAAAGAAATCTTGGTTTGGTAGAAACTTTTAAAAGAGAAATGAAAGAATGTATTAAACTAAAGGCAGACATTATTGTACATACAGACGCAGATGGACAATATCCTGCAGAAGGAATTCCTGTTATGATTCGCAAGGTAGAAGAAGGAAGCGACTTGGTTTTAGGTTCAAGATTTGGCAGAGGCAGATATGGGAACCTATCCTTAATGAAAAAAATAGGAAATATTGCTTTTGCAAAAGTATTCTCCAATTTATTAAAAATAAAACTAAATGATACAACAACAGGGTTTAGAGCATTTAATAGCGAAGTAGCTAAAATTGAATTAATTAATAGCTTCACATACACACAAGAACAGATTATAAGAGCAGGAAAGGCAGGAATGAAAATCACAGAAGTGCCAATTACTGCAAGAAAGACAAGAAAGAGCAAACTATTCAAAAACTCATTTGATTATGCAGTTAAAGCATGGCTTAACATTTTCAGGATATATCGTGATTATGATCCATTAAAATTTTTTGGTAAGCTTGCATTGGTATTTTTTCTTCCCGGAGTTTTACTGGGAGCATATTTAGCTATTCTTTATATAATAAGAGGATTTATAGGGCATATTGGCTTAATTATCCTTACAGTTCTGCTGTTAACAATGGGTTTGCAGATAGGATTGTTTGGATTCTTGGCAGATATGTTAAGAAAATGAAATTAACATCATTGCTAAAAATCGTAGTTGGTTTTCTTATTCTTTTTTTCTTGTTTTACAAGATTGGTTTAAATGACATCTATTCAACATTAGTAAAAACAAATCTTCTCTATGTTCTTCTTTACTTAGTATTGTTATTTTTGTTGTTTGTTATTGGAACTATAAATGTAAGAATTTTATTAAAACCTTTCAGAACTAAGATTCCCTTTTCTAGATTATTAAGATATTATATGGCTAGCTGGTCTGCGGGTTTATTCATCCCTGGGAGGCTTGGAGAGTTTTTATTGGCTTATTTTCTTAAGAAAAACAACATAGAATACGGCAAAGGAATAATAATTCCTTTAATAGACAGATCACTTGCTTTTTTCACACTTGCCATTTTTGCAATTATTGGAGCATTTATTTTCTTTACAATTAATGAAGCAATTAAGATCATTATGGGATTAGTTATCTTGCTTATTGTTTTATACTTTGTATTCATAAACTCTTTTGGA
>JAFCDT010000055.1 GCA_017609525.1 Candidatus Woesearchaeota archaeon
TAAGCTTAATAATTCATAATCTACCCTGTCTGCTCTTATCCCATTAGGACAAGACCATTTTAGACCTAGGTTTTCTTTTATTAATGCTTTGCAAAATTCTTTTGCTCTATCCATGTCTAAAGTAAAATCATCATCTATAATTTCAAATTCTTTTATCCTGTACTTTCTTACTGCTTGTTTTAATTCTTTAATAATTGAACTAACTGTTCTAAAGCGCCATTTTCTTCCGCTAACCAAGTTAACGCTACAATATGTACAATTAAAAGGGCAACCACGGGAAGTAACTAGGGGATAAACTTTTAACTTTATATCAAAATAGGAAAAATCAGGAAATTCCAATTTGTCTAAATCATCAATAAACTTTCTAGTTTCTGTTTTTACTACTTTGTCATTTTTTCTATAATAAATTCCTTTTACTTTTTTTAGATTATTTATGTTTTTTATTAAGTCCACTATTGTTTCTTCTGCTTCTCCAACTATGCCGACATCTATATCTTTGTTTTTGTTCATGAAATCATAGCCATCAATTATTAGGTGTGGGCCACCAGCAACAATTAGTTTGTTTTTATCTTTGATCTTTTTTAAAATATTTAATGAATCATCCTGGGTAAATGATTTTATTGATATTCCTACTAAATCAAAGCCTTGGATCTCATTAAAATCTGGAGTAGAATTGTTAAAATCAAATATTTTAATTTGATTAACTTTTTTTATTTTTTTAATCTGAGGTATTAAGTAGGCTAAACCTGAATTTATGCCTGAGGATACTCCTTTTGGGTCTATAAGGGCTATTTTCATAAGAATACTGTATAGACAAAATTTTTAAACTTTTAGTAAGTACATTATTCTATTTGTTTGATTTGTGTCTTTTTTCTAATACTAATAAAAATCCATTCTTTCTTCCTATTGGGATAAGTGTAAACACAACCTCCCAAACCGATTTTATAGGTTTAAGGAATATATTTTTAGAATGATAGAAGGGGTTTTGGACACGCCAGTATATCTTTTTGATATTAAAGTTTCCCTTGAGATTTTCAAATGTTTGGTTTTCACGTTCATTACATAAATAGTTTATAATACAGCTTGGATGATACGGTCTTATATGAGTTAAATTCATCCAAAAGTCTCTAGAATCTAATGGGGCAGAAATAATTATTTGATGTTTAGCAATTCTAGACATTTCCTTTAAGAGATTATAGAGTTCAGAAGGATATAGGTGCTCAATAAGATGTGAGCAAACAACCACACCAATAGAACTATTTTTAAAAGGTAAGGTCTCTTTTGTCACATCAGCTTGTATAAAATTAAAAGAAGGGTTCTTTTCTTTTGCTATATCTAAATTATTTTTATTCCAGTCTACACCATATCCTTTTTTGATAACTTTATACTTTTGTAAATTACTCAAAAAATCACCCTCCCCGCAACCAATGTCTAAGATGGTAGTGTTATTTTGAATAAATTTCAATTTTTGTTTAAGTCTATGACTCCTACCAAAATTCATCATCTTAAGGCAAACTGATTTTTTTAAAAGTTTCATATTTACTACAATATTGTAGCATACCCATATATAAATCTTACTACAATAATGTAGTGTGAAAAGAAAAACATTGGAAGTGCAGAAAAAAATATTAAAAACAATACGGGATAGTAGAGTAATCTCTATGTCTTCCTTAGAAAGAAAGATTGGAACTAATCCTAGATCGTTAAAGGAACATTGCGAACAATTGGCGGATTTTGAATTAATTAAGATTAAGAGAACTGAAAAAACAACCAAATTGATTGCGTTAAAGTGATGGTTAGATTTAAAAACATATAACTAACTAATT
The DNA here is from genome assembly GCA_017609525.1 of Candidatus Woesearchaeota archaeon. Taxonomy (GTDB): domain Archaea; phylum Nanobdellota; class Nanobdellia; order SCGC-AAA011-G17; family JACPNG01; genus JAFCDT01. The sequence continues at coordinate 1,827 of JAFCDT010000055.1, forward strand.
CTTTTTATGAAAATTGTTATTATTTGGCATAATGCTCTAAAAAGTATTTATAGAAAATATATTGAGGAAATTGCTAAACAGAAGGGTGTTGAAGCTACTTTGATTGTTCCTAGATACTGGCCTGTTGAGCCTAATAAGCTTTCTTTAAAAGATTATAAAAAACAAGATTTCAAGAAGTTTAAGTTTGAAGGTGAAACAATACCTCAGTTAAAGGTTTTAAAATTAAATGTTAAATTTGCCGGAAAGGCAGTTCATTATTATCCTAATCTGAAAGAATCATTGAACAAGATAAAACCTGATGTTGTGTTTGTTTATGAAGAGCCTTTTGTGTTTAGCACTATTCAGGTTATTAGGTGGAGGAATAAATATAGTAAAAAAACTAAAGTAATTGTTGAGGATTGTGAAAATCTGGAAAGAAAATTCAAAAGAGCTTATGAGCCTTGGTTATATAAGTATACATTAAAAAATGCTGACGGCATGATTGCAATGAGTTCTGATATTGAAAAATTATTGAGAAAGAAAGGTTACAAAGGTCCAATCCAGTTAATTGGTGAGCCTGCTGATCCTGTTTTATTTAAGAGAAAAGGTGGAGATGAAATAAGAAAGAAATTGGGCATTAAGAAAAATGAATTTGTTATTTGTTATTGTGCAAGGATGCATGAAAGCAAAGGTTTGCATATTATTGTGGAGGCATTAGGCAAGTTAAAAAAAGATTTCAGGCTGATGGTTATTTATTATGGTGGAGAGGAATATAGGCAAAGGGTAATTAAGAGGGCTGAAGAATTAGGGATA
>JAFCDT010000056.1 GCA_017609525.1 Candidatus Woesearchaeota archaeon
TTTTTTTATTAAAATTCAATTGCCAGTTAATCCCTTGGCTTAGTATGAATAATAAAAATAAAACAACAGGAGTTAAATAAAGAAAAACCATGTATTTATTCATCACAGGAGAAACATTACCTACCAAAGTATTTAACTGAAAGATGCTGGGAGTGCCTTGGCTTAAAGCTTCAATTTGTGGATAAAATTCTTGTATTTTATTCATGTAACTTTGCATTTTAGTTCTAGCTAGGATTAAAAATAAAAAAGCTAGGAATAAAGCTACAAAATCTATAACCATTGTTTTTAATTTTAAGAGTTTCATTTTAAATTAGCTACACTTCCCATTTCCAGTAGAATCCCACTTACATGATTTTCTTGATGTAATTCCACAAGGGTCTTCTTGGCACATTTCTCCTTCCCATTCTGGGTCAGTGTTTGGAAGCTTGGTCCTATAAATCTTGGTTTGATCTGTAAGAATAAACGGACCATCCCTTGAAGGTTTAAATAATTTATAAAATTGGGACCTTTCTAGCGGATCAACTTTCCCATAAAGTACTGTCTGCCTAATAGCATCCAACGATGCTACCACAACACTCGTTGCAGATTCTAAAAATTTTGCAGCATCTTCCCAATATCCTTTTGGTGTATACACATCACAAGAACTAGTCGTTGTAATAGATGAACAAGATCCACAATAATGTTCCCCAATATAGGCACACCTAAATAATCCCCTCCCAAAAGATGCATCCTCTTCTTGACAAGTATTTCTAATTTCATTTAGTTTCTCTCGACCACTACTTGCTGCCCTCAAAAGTAGTTCATTAAAACTTTTAGTTTCCCCCTCATCACTTAAGATAGACAGGTAAATCTTTTCATTTATATTATCACTACAGTCAAATAAGTAGAGAAGTTTAATATTAGTATCTTCAACATTGCTTCTGCTTTCTGGGAAATTCCAAAGAACCGATTCAAAATAAGCCAAATAGGCATTTTTATAAGAATCTTTTTCATCTTCCTTATAATTTTTCTTATTATTTCATTTTTTGTTATGTCTTTGTCTGCACTCTTGAAAACTGCACCACTATCTGAAAAATCCTTGTTTAGTCTAAAAACATTCAGCTTTTTGCCTTTCTGTTTACTACTTACTCTAAAACTCTCAGAATCAAACCAATCATAATTCTTATGTAGCAAATATTTTGTCAAAAGACTATTTTGTGTATTACAGTCCCTTAAAGAGAGTTCACCTTTACGAGCATCATAAGAGTGGCTTCCTTTAAAGAATATATCATAAATTCCACTTAAGATATAACTTCTAATTAAGTTTTTATCTTTATCTTCATAAACACTGGCAAAATTTGCTGTCAATAAGTTATTGCCCTTAGTGATAAAATCATTAAGAAATTGATAAGTAGGATCCCTTACACCATCTACTGTTTTAAACAAATCCATAAGCTTAATCAATTCATCATAAGCTTTAATTTTATTAGGAATATTTTCCTTGAATTTCTGAAGGATTGCCTTAGAACTATCTATTTTTTCTTTAGCTTTTGCTATTTCTTCTCGCGACCATTTTCCTTTGACTAAATTAAGACTATTTTCTAGATCTTCTATTTGGCTCAATAAACCTTCTATGCTTCTTCCAAATGAATTATAAGACGCGCCAATATTCTCTGATGTTACTCTTCCACCTCTAATAGCTTCTATTAATTCTTTTTCATCACTCAATATTTTATTATATTGGCTCATAAATTTTTCCAGCTTAACTCTAAGTCCGCTCTCTGCTTGAGCCACTTCTTCCTGTCTTGCCTTCTCTTTCATTCCTTCATCAATAACTGGCTGGGCTAATTCCAAGGCTTTAGCCATATAAATCTTGGCAATCTCATACAATGCTCTGGCATTGCTGGGTTTATCAATTGAGAGTTTAAGGAAATTTCTGAGTTTCTCAATCTTTACTTTATCACTTGCACCTGAAATTTCAGCAAATACCTTATCCAATTCAGCTTCAGCAGCCCTTCCAACCAACAATTCACTTACCTTAACTCCTCTTTCTTCAGCCTCTTTCTTCTTCAAGAATTCTTCAAGTTGTTTGTCTAGCTTTTCTAATAATTTCTCCTTATCATCTTTATGTTTAATGTCAACAGTTTTAAGATTCACCCAGCACTCTCCCAAACTCCTTCCCATATTGTCTTTGCCGCATGTTCCAACAGGTCTCCAATCATCAGGGTTTCCAGGAACACTGGTGCTGCAAACTCTTGCTATTCCAGTTCCAGGCAAGCCCAAAATACTTCCCAATCCTTCTCCTTCTTTGTCAGGAACACACTCTTCTTCAGAATCAATGCCTTTGTTCATTTCTCTCTTTACAACTTGATCATTAAGCCAATTCAGGCTAAATGCACTGGTTACCTTTCCAAAGCCGCATTCCCTCTGCCCATTTATATCTACACAAACCTGATTAAATCCAGTAGGTGCAACACAATCAACATTCTTGTCAACCATCTGTCCAGAAGGCACATCTGCCCTGATATTCCTATTACATTGCCCATCAGTAAGGTAATAGGCATCTCCGAAATCATTCAATAAGAATACACTATAATGTATGCCTTCATAACCAGTATAAGGGTTGTCATTTGTTCCAGCATATATGTGGTAATAAACACTGTACACAGAGGATTCAGCAGTTTCACTATAAGGTTTTTCGCTCACATAAGCCATAAACTGCGGAGGATCGCTTGGCTTGGATAATTGCTCCACAACATCCCCTAAACCAGGAATCTTTCCATGGATAGCAGACTTACATACTTCAGTTCCAAATTCAGCTAAGTTTTTACTACGATAAGCACTATAAACCGTGGTGCCATAGTCATTAATAAAATAATTCAAAGAATCTCCTGCATTATCAAAATTGCTCTTGAAATTAATGTATTCTCCGCCTCCTTCAATTCTATTGTTTCCTCTGCCAAGGAATTTTCCAAGAACTTTTAATATGCCTATTCCCTCTTTCCAGAAAACCTCGCAAACAAAGAGATTCCTTATTCTATCACATACACCCACTGATTGACCGCTAGTCTTTGCAGTAATTAAACACTGATTAAATCCTTGGAAGATGCTCCTTAAATTTTTCAGTGCAGCATTTATGCCAGTAAAACATACAGGCGGGACAATCTGATCAGATCCCCAATTATTCAATCCCAAGGCAACACTGCCGACAAATCCACTCTGCACGACATCCTTGACATACCAATTTCCACCTAGGTTAAATCTCGATCTTGGGCACATAACAGGATCACAAACATTAAACATTAGCTTACAATCACCAGTACTCATCACATCTGTGCAAGATGTTTGAGCCATATTTATTTCTCTATTTGCTGCATTTGTATTGCATGAAAA
>JAFCDT010000015.1 GCA_017609525.1 Candidatus Woesearchaeota archaeon
TTTCTAGAAGTTTGTATACCCCATACTCCATTTTTACCATCATTACGAAATTTTGATTTAACTTCAAGTTTAAATAATCTTTTCATCAAAAATTCTATATGTTTTGTATAGTAAGGTTTTTCATCTAACCCGCCTCTCAACTCCCAAACAAGGGATTTTTTTGTTTTATATAAAGAACCATCTCCCACATGTGCACCAATTAGTTCTGCAGAATCTTCATTCAATAGGCTCATACAATTTAAAATTAAAAAGTGTTTATAAGTCTTGCGTGGGTCTGAGAAATAAGGAAATGATTAATTTATAACTCCAGCACCCAAACACCTTTTCCCTTTATAAAAAACACAAAACTGGCCAGCACGAACAAATTGCTTAGGTTTACTAAAAACAATCCTCAACTTTCCCTTTTCAGGAGGATAAATAACAGCCTTACTTAACTCTTGACCATAACCAACCTTGGCCACAACCCTAACTTTTTTCCTAATGTTTTCTCCAGAAATAAAATTAAAAGGTTTCAAAATAACCTCTTTTTGACTTATCTCTTTTAGGTCTTTAGTAACTATGACTATATTTTTTTTAGTATCAAAGCCCTTACAAAATAGCCTTGTAAACCCAATCTTCTTCTTTGACCTATAGTATAAAAATGAACCCCTTTATGCTCTCCCAAAACATTTCCTTTAGTATCTACAATCTTTCCTGGTTTTACACCGATTTTCTTTTCAATATATTTTGGAATGGCTCTCTTAGAAACAAAACACAAGTCCTGGCTTTGTTTTCTTTTCAAAAAAAATTCAAAACCTTCTTTCTTAGCTATCTTAAAAACTTTTTTCTTAGTATAATTTCCCAAAGGCAAAATAATCCACTTCAACCATTTCTGTGGTAGAAAGCTTAAACCATAACTTTGATCTTTGGTTTTATCCTTAGCCTTTAATAATTCATACCTCTTGGTTTTTTTATTAAACCTAACTTGAGCATAATGCCCTGTAGCCACATATTTTATCCCTTTCTTTTTAGCAAACTCAAACAATTTCTTAAATTTAAGATACCTATTACATACAACACAGGGATTTGGGGTCCTATTCTTTTTTAAATCACTTAAAAAATAATCCATAACCTCTTTCTTAAATTCTTTTTTAACATCATAAACATAATAAGGAACATTTAATTTCTTACAAATTTTCTTGGCAATATCAAAAGATTCCTTGGTACAACAAACATTCTCCCTCAAAACATTGCATTTATCTTTCCATACCTCTAATTTTAAAGAAACCCCTACTGGATTAAATCCTTGTTTTTTTAATAAAACTAAAGTTATAGAAGAATCTACTCCTCCCGACATTCCAACAACTATTCTTTTCTTTTTCATAAGAAAAATTCAAATATTATGTTATTTAAACTTATTGCAGATCTCCGCCAACCCCAATCACTTCCTTAATCAAAGGAATATTCTTTTTGCTGTCCTTTATAGCTTGATCTACTGTTGAATATAAACCATAACAACAAGGAACCTCCATAATCGCCACAGTAACGCTTTTTACATTATTTGATTTAAATATTTCTGTTAATTTTTCTTGATAGCTCTCAATATCATCCAGTTTTGGGCACCCAATAACTAAAGACTTGCCATTCAACAACTTGGCATGAAAGTTAGCACATGCAAAAGGCACACAATCAGCTGCCACTAACAAATGTGAATTATCAAAAAAAGGCGCATACGGTGGAAGCAGATTAAGTTGTACTGGCCATTGTCTTAATGCAGATTGTTGATTTGTATCTTTTATATCACTTTGCTCATTCTTGAGTTCCCTAATTGCTGCTCCTGGACAACCACAAGGAATTTCAATAGTTTTATTTTCCATTTTTTCCTCCTCCAAAGGGTTTTTCATTCCTTTTTCTTCAAGGTATTCTAATGCTTCTTTAAGAAACCTGGTTTCATTATGATCCTTAAGATGCTCTAAATGAGCTTTGATTACATTTTCTCCTTGTTTTACTATGCTCTCCATAACTTTCCTTTCATTATAAGGTTCAGCCTCTCTTTCTTCGATTGTAATTGCATTTCGAGGACAGTGACCCAAACAGTTACCTAAACCATCACAAAATAAATCACTAATCAGTCTTGCTTTACCATCTATGATTTGCAATGCGCCTTCATAACAATTGGGTATACATAAACCACAACCATCGCATTTCTCCTCATCAATCCTAACAATTTTTCTTTTTAACATTTTATATAGTTAGTATAAAAAAGATAGTTATATAAATAGGAGATAGTTTCTTAAAAGATACCATGAATAAAAACTGTACTTTATATAAAACCACAGAATTTATAGGCAAGAAATGGACCTTACTAATATTATTAGAGTTATATAAAGGCAAAGACAAATGGAAAAGATATTCACAACTTAAAAAAAGTCTCCAAAAGATAACACCTAAAATGCTCTCATTGAGGCTAAAAGAATTAGAAAAAGAAAAGATCCTCATTAAAAGAATTAGCACTAACAAATTCCCCATAAAATGCGAATATGCTCTAACAAAAACAGGAGAAGAATTTATTAAAATAATTAAAGATATCAAAAAGTGGGCTCTCAAATATAAAGTAAAAAATACTTTCTGCGAAAAATCTGACTGTAAGTACTGTGAATTATAAAGACCTAACACCTTTTACATTTATTCTTTTTAATAAACAGAAATATCCCTAAAGCCAACATTAAAACGCCGAAAACAATAAAATAAATATTATAACTAGCCAAGACACCCACAGATATGCCAAGAAGACCTAACAAACTAATTAAAGGAACAAAACAAAACAAGCAAATTCCAAAAGAACTAAACATAATCCCCATAGCACCAATAAAAGTAGATAAACTTCCAACAATTACTGACACAATTCCTTTTTTATTAGTCATCAATCAAAAACCATGTACAGAGTATAAAAAACTTTCGTCCATAATGGTGAATTTTATCCTTAAGATATCGCATACTTAGTTATGTTTAAATTACAACTTTTGTGTTTCTTGCACCATTTTTCACATTTTTGTGCTAATTCTTTATCTTTATATTTAAATCTACATTCTTCACAAATATAATATTTTTCCCCCAAAAATATCACCATAAAAAAGAAGTTATTTTATTATATTTAAAGATTAACAAAAGCTTTAAAAAGGCTATTTAAGATTTTAACTCAAAATTCTTCAGTTTATTCAAATGTTTAAGGTTATTAAAACCAATTAAATTTACCCATTTTTTAAGTTGATTTTTACCATTCATTTGTACTCTAACTGCCCCATTACCTAAATTGTATGCTCTATATCTAAAACCATTTTTCTTCAATAGTGAAATGAATTGTTTCTGCATAGGTGAATCACAAATTTTCATCTCAAGCCTAGGATAAATCGTGCCATTATTATTTGTTGTAACCAATGAACCATCAGTATCAAAATACCCCCTTAGAACATCCAATCCATAATGCATAAAATTGTCAGGGATTTTTGCTCTTCCTTTCTTAGGAGAACTAATCAACCCAACATTACACAAAAGAAAATTGATTAAATGTTTATTAACTATTCTTAAATCTAATGTGTTTTCACCTTTTCTCATATAAGATTTAATATCTAGTCCAAAAAGATCAAAAAATAATTCCTTCAAGTATTTAGAATAATGTAAATCATCTTCGGAGTGTAAAGTAATCTTCAGCTCTTTATGATTCTTATAATCCATAATACAACCATCACCTAGAATAACCCCAATAAATTCAGCAAATTTCTTATTTTCAATTAAATTAAGATCAATAAAAAGCATAAGAATAAACAGTATCGTATTTTATAAAGATGTCTTTCTATATATCGGAAATAATCTAATTCTGCTCTGATGTTATGCTATTTTGACTAACAAAAGGTTTAAAAAGACAAAGAAAGGCATTTTAATTATAGCGGGATAGGACAGTCAGGAGTGTCCGTTACAAGTTAATATCAAGTATTTTCTTGCGGAAGGGGCTCATAGGCTGTCAAAAAGACTGAGAAACCCAAAGGTCGGAGGTTCAAATCCTTCTCCCGCTATTTTTTATATTCTATATCTTTTCATACTCAAACTATTCAAAACAACACTAATAGAACTTAAAGACATTGCCGCAGCAGCAATCATAGGACTTAATAAAAATCCAAAAAAAGGATATAAAATGCCAGCAGCAATAGGGATAGCAGCAGTATTATAACCAAAAGCAAAACCCAAATTCTGCTTTATTTTCCTTAAAGTATAACCACTTAATTTAATTGATTTAATAACATCTCCTAAATCGCTTTTAACTAAAATTATGTCACCTGTCTCTATAGCCACATCAGTTCCTGATCCAATAGCTATGCCCACATCTGCTTGTGCTAAAGCAGGAGCATCATTAATTCCATCACCCACCATTGCAACAATTTTTCCCTCTTTTTGTAATTTCTTAACCTCATTTACTTTGTCATTGGGTAAAACATTAGCTAAAACCTTATCTACTCCAGCTTGTTTAGCAATTGCTTTTCCAGTTCGTTCATTATCACCCGTTATTATGACTATTTCTTTATTCATATTTTTAAGCTCTTTAATAACATCCTTAACATTCTCTTTCAATGTATCTGCAACAGCTATTAATCCAATTATTTTTTTATTTATAGTCAATAACATAACGGTCTTTCCTTCATTTTCTAATCTATGTATTTTGTTATTTAATCCAGAAAAATCAATTTTATTTTCATTCATTAATGTTGTATTGCCCAACAATATTTTTTTCTTATTATAAACAGCCATAATTCCCCTTCCTGTCAAACTCTTAAAAGAACTAGCATTAGGGATTTTTCCTTTAAATTTATTTAAAATAGCTTCTCCCAAAGGATGCTCAGATCTTTTTTCTGCAATAGCAGCATATTTTAAAACAGTATTTTCACTATTATTTATACCAACAACATTTGTTACTTCTGGTTTTCCTTTTGTTAGGGTTCCTGTTTTATCAAATATTATGGTGTTAATTTTATGTGTTATTTCTAAAGATTCTCCCCCCTTAATCAATATTCCTTTTTCTGCTCCTTTCCCAGTACCAACCATAATAGCAGTAGGTGTTGCTAATCCCAATGCACAAGGACAAGCAATTATTAAAACAGCAACAGCATTAACCAAAGCAAAAGTAAATTTGGGATCAGGACCAAAAATCATCCAAACAACAAAAGTAAAAATAGCAATTAGAATAACAACAGGAACAAAGATTCCTGAAACTTTGTCTGCCAATCTTTGTATTGGGGCTTTTCTTCCTTGCGCTTCCTCCACCATCTTAATTATTTGTGCCAATAAAGTATCTTTACCAACCTTGGTTGCTTTAAATTTCAAATAACCCTCTTTATTAATTGTGGCTCCAATAACAACATCATTAATTTTTTTCTCTACAGGCATACTTTCACCAGTTACCATGGATTCATCAACACTAGAATGGCCTTCTATAACTTTACCATCAACAGCTATTTTTCCCCCGGGTTTAACTATAATGATATCTCCCACTCTAACATCTTCTACAGAAATCTGGATTTCTTTACCATTCCTTATTACAGTCGCTGTTTTTGCCTGCAGTTTAACTAGTTTTTTAATCGCATCCGATGTATGACTTTTAGCTCGTGCCTCCAAATATCTTCCCAAGATTATTAAAGTAATAATGGCTGCAGCAGTATCATAATAAACATTCTGTGCTACATCAAAAGGAAAAAAGGTTACAAAAACACTATAAAAGTAAGCAGCACTAGTTCCAATAGCGATTAAACTATCCATTCCCAAGGATTTATTTTTTAATTCATTCCAAAATCCCTTATAAAACTGCAATCCAACATAAAATTGAACAAGGGTGGCTAAAACAAACAAAGAATAATTGCTAGCTAAAAAATTAGGAATAATTCTTAAAAAATCAGAAAAAGAACCCAAAAGGATTAAAAAAGTAACAATAATGGAAAAAATAAGTTTATTTCTTAATTTTGTACTGGTATTATCATGATGCATGTGATCGTGCGCATGGCCCTCATCAACCAATTCATAGCCTAAAGATCTAACTTTTTTCTTAAATTCATCTTCATTGGTTTTTTTTTCATCATACTCAATAGATAATTTTTCGCTCCCAAAATTAACACTGGCATTTTCAACACCGGTCATGGAAGATATCCCTTTCTCTATTGTAATCGCACAACTGGCACAGTGCATTCCTTTTATCTTTAGATTTACCTTTTTCATTTTATCAAATTGTTTAAAGATAACAAGTCTTTCTTTATTTATAAAAATTTACTTATTTCCTTTTTTAAAAAGTCTATAAACTCCCCAAAAAATAAGTGAGAAAATTAATGCTACAATCGCCCAGAATAACAATCCATAAAGTCCTACTGCCCCCATAGCTCCATAACTTCCCATCATATTCATCATACCCCCTTTATTCTGTAAATCTGAAGAACCCATCATACCTTGACCCATCATCCTATTCATCATTCCAGAAGACATAGCGTCATGTTCCCCGCAATAAAATGATTTTGCCATATTAATATGCATTTGTCTTAACCTCTCAGAACCTTCGCCACCCATCATTTCGTCCATAACTTCATGAGCTTCTCCAGGATGCATTTGTTCCATATAATAATCTCCAATAATCTCTAATTGATCATCTGCAAGTTCATTACAAGGGATCCTAGATTCTATAATCTCTTCAGCTTTTGCAAAGGCTTCTTCTCCGTGTGCCAAAACTGTATTACTTAGCACAAAAATAAAAACCAACAAAAATATTATTTTTTTCATTTTTTTCGCCCCCATAAAAAAATTGTTTACTCTTTTTTCTACAATTAATAACTAATTACCACAACAACTTCTTTGTGTCCTTTTTTTCCTTTTCTTGTAAAACTCTTGTTTACACTGTTGACTACAAAACCAATGATTGGTTTCCTTGTCTATGAAACCCTTTTCTTTCTCCTGCTTCATTCCACAAACAGGATCTGTTTTTTTAAAAATACTAAATGCCATTTTACCTCCTTGTTAAAAATTTTTACCACTCCTTACAACAATCAATTATCTTTTTCATAATGCCTGAAAATTTTTGCATCATCTTTCCATCTTTTTTATTTTTTAAAGTTATTTTCATCTTTTTTGAATCAATCATTTTCAGATTTATTGCAAAAAATAAAGAATGAATCTCAAATGCTGATTTAAAATATGGTTCGGCATTTTTCACTCCATTCTGTGATAACTCTTTTGTTCCCACCTCTACTAGTCTCATACTTGTAGCCAACAAATGTTTACTTATACACCACTCTTCTCCTTGAGGATTTTTTACTATCTTCCCAAGCAATTTTTTCCTAAGTGATCTCACTGCTTTTAGCATATCTAAATATTTCGCATCATTTGTTTTCATTGCTGTAAAATAAAAGTGTTCTTCTAAGCTTACTAAATTCATTAATGCTATACTTAAGTCCTCATCTCTTGAGATATCAAATCCTTTTTGTTTGAGTTGTTCTCCTTTTTTTATCCATCTCTCAATTTCGGCTTTCATTAAAATCTCCTATAATATCAGCTGTAGTGATATACCAACTATCAATAATAATAAGATTGTAAGTGTAACCCCTTGGAAAGGGATTATTTTCCCTTGCCTTAAGGCAGTTATTTTTTGACTAATCCAAGGAGTTATTGCCACTATCGCACCACCGAGAATACTTCCAATAAAAAATAAATTAAGCAAGTAGGTCCGATTTAGCATTGTTCCATATCCACCTAACAGGTGAATATAGAGGGGGGTTATTTCCTTCATAAGTGGGAGAAGTGGCAAAATTGTAGTAACAAATGAGAATAACGTTATTAAAGTAGTTTGGAAAGGGATATATCTTTTCTTAATCAATTTAGCAACCCACAATCCTACTGAAACAGCAAAGCCCCCCATAAATAATCCAATAACTAATTGACTAACTCCAAAGTATGCAGCACCACCTGCCACAGTAGCGGCACCAATCGTACATAACGGACAATGTGCATATGCATTTCTAACTAACAAAATCAATAAAAATATTGAAAATAAAAAAAGATTTTTAAATTTCATAAGTTTACCTCACAATACCATAAATTCTGATATTTCTCCATTCTTTATTGCATATATTGTCCAGGTTTCTTTCTTTGCTCCGGGCATTCCTGGAGAACCAGAAGGCATTCCTGGTAGGGCAATACCATCAATGTTTGGTTTTTCTTCAAGTAGTTTATTCACAGCTTCAATAGGCACATGCCCCTCAACAAAATAATCCATAATAATGGTCGTATGGCAACTTTCCATATTTTTAGGGATATTATACTGCTGTTTTATTTGAGTTAAATCCTGTAATTCATTTACCTTTATATCAAATCCCTGTCTTCTTAATTCAGGTACATACTCATTACAACATCCACAACTTGAAGATTTATACACAACAATTTGTCCGCTAACAAGATCCCCTGTTTTTCCAACAGAACTGCATCCGGCAACAACCACCAAACCAACCACAATCAATAATCTAATTAAAATTAAATTAACTTTTTTCATTTTTATCTGTCCTCAAATTCAAAACCTTCAGAACGCCAAGCCTTTGCACCGCCCAAAAGATTATACACCTTAGTATAACCCAAATCAATAAGGTCTTGCGAAGCCTGCACACTCATACCTCCACTTCTACAATATAAGGCAATAGGTTTATTCTTATCTTTAGGTAATTTATCAAGATTAGAGCCTATTACATCAAAAGGGATTACTGCGTCGGTTCCTTTGATATGTTCTTGTTCAGGAATATGCACATCTATTACAAACACAGCATCATCTTCAATAATCTCCTTAAATTCTGAAGGAGACAGATCAATGGGCTGTGGTCTACTTGCAACACATCCGCCCAGGAATGCTGTCAAAAATAAAAAAATAAAAAATAAAGTTTTATTTTTCATCTAACACCCTCCAACCATTCCTGAGTAACTAGTTGGGCTAGAAACTACTTGTTGTGTTCTTGGTGCACTTCCTCCACTAGTACTAAAACCACTCTCGCCTTTAACAAGTGAATTTTTAATACTTGTTAACTGTACTGCCTGCACTCCTGCAACCACAACTAACACAGCCAGAACAATTACAACCAACAATGCTTTTTTATCCATTTTTAACAACCTCCTACCATTCCTGCTCCAGCAACACCTTTCTCAATTCCCCTGTATTTATTAGATCCCAAATTAATGTAATTAACATCTATTCCTTTCTCACTCAAAATTTGGGCCTTAGCTGTCATCTGTCCTGGAAAGTAAAGTGTTTTCCATTTAGCCAACTCAGATAAGATTTCATCGTCACTTAGCTCATCACCATGGTTCAAAATTAAATATTTAGCTAGTCCTCTCATAGCATAACTATGGGCACAACCACAAGCAGGTCTTCCATCGCTAAATATAATTGACTTAGCTCCACAACAATATTCGCAACTTATCTGGCTAGTGATTCTTATATATCTAGTGAGATCGTCGCCAGTCAAAGTCAGAGTCCTATCTAAATTACCCATCACAGCAATAGTTTTATCTGCTAAAACACGATTATTAGGACTAACATCATCATATTTTATGCCAAGTTCACTACCATAGATCTTAGGGACTCCAGTAGGAATCACATTTGCTACAACATTAGAAGTAGAAGTAGATATTGGTCCACCCACATTAGATATAGCAAAAAGCTGTATCTGGTTGTAAATAACCAAAATAGCCAATATCACTACAAAAATTGTTTGTAGATTTTTCAAATTAACTTTTTTGTTTTTCATCGTTAACAATCTCCTTAAACTAATTTTAAAATAACAAACCAAGTAAGTATATAGATATAATTTTAACCTACTAAACATTCGATTATTTATGTTTAATTTTAAAAAAGAAAGTCAATCTATGTTCATTTAAGTTCAAAAAAGCTTTAGATCTTCTCTTTTAAGAATACTTGATTAGTTTTTCCTTTAACTACTCTTTTTACTAGCTTTTTCTTCTCTAAATCCTTTAATAAGCTGCTTAACTTGGATTTTGAAAAATCTGTCCGAATTCTTAATGTAGCCTGAGTTATCCCATCCTGCTCCCTGACTATTTTTATTATTCTCTTTTCATCTTCATTTAGTCCTTTCAATAAGATCCCAAACCTTTCTTCCTCTAGCTGTTCTTTTTTAGTCTCTTCTAATCGCTGAACAATATTCTCGTGAGTTTTCTCTACCATCTTCTGGCTTTTATCAAAAAACAATAAATAAATTCCTAAAGCCAAAACAAAAACAAACAAAGCCATGCCTATGTAGCTAGGCCACACATTCTGTTCATGAATACATTTTCCTTCTTCAGTAATACAAATTCCCCCACTTTGCTTCATTAGTTCATTGACCAAAGAATTTACCTGTATATTATAAATTATCAATACGATTAGTATAATCAAAGATATACCAACCAAAACCTTTCCTAATGTTCTATTATCCATTTTTAACCTACTAAACCTCGTCCAAAAACTAAGACTAAAGCAATAACAACCAAGATAGTATAAAAAGCTTTGCTCCAGTTCAAGATCTTCTTACCATCAAAATTCCAAGCAGGAATTAAATTAAATAATCCCAACCAAGCGTTAATTAAATAACCATAATTTCCAATCATTTGCATTAAACCACTTCCAAAAATATCTAAAGGCAAAAACAAAATAGCTAAGATCAAACTACTTGCAGGGCCTGCAGCAGAAATAATTCCGTTTCTCCTGTAATCTATTCTATGTCCGGCAAGCACAACAGCTCCCGGAGCTACAAAAATAAAACCCAGAAAAGCCATTAATATAGCCAAAACCAACATAAAATCATTAGACCTAAACTCTGCCCAACAATGGTATTTTTGAGCAAACATTTTATGACTTAATTCATGAATCAAAAAGCCTAAGCCAACTGTTAATCCAGCAACCATGACTCTAATGATAAAATCCGGTCCTTTCAATAAAATAGCAAAAGCTATAGAAATAGCAATCCATGCCTTTAATAAATCCCTCACCTCTTCATTAGAAAATCTCATTCTCCTATTGCATTAAAATAAATCTTTCTTTTACTCTTATGTTTCCTAGGGCAAGGACCATCCAACTCCACAAACAAAACAGATTGCCATTTTCCCAAAACTAATTCACCATCATCAATAATTAAACTTAAACTTGGTTGCAAATAAAAAGCTGCTTGAATATGAGCCTGACCATTTATGGGCTCATCTTCAGGACAATCCTTTCTTTCTAAGATATTGTCGTGTTTAAATTTCCTACCCTGAATCCTTTCTTTTAAATATTCTTTAAAATCTTTTAATAAAAATTCTTCATCTTCATTTACAAAAATAGCACTTGTAGTGTGTTTAGTAAAAACCGTTACTTGACCAATCTTGATTTCACTTTTTTTAACAAAATCTTTAACCTGTTCAGTAATATTAAGAACTTCTATTTGTTTATTTGTCTCTATCTCAAAACTATGGTTGATAGATTTCATCGTAAATCAAGAGGTTTAAATAACAATTTAATATTTATAAAGACTTCTATTCATATCCATTATATTTATATATATTCCCAACACCATAAATATATGAGAGTTCTAGGTATTGACGAAGCTGGAAGGGGAGCATTAGTTGGTCCGCTAGTAATGTCTGGAGTATTAATGGAAGACCATAAACTTCATACAATAGATGGTCTAAAAGACTCAAAAAAACTAACTAAAAAACAAAGAGAGAACATATTCAGAGAGTTAAATTCAAAAGTAAAATCAATAACAATCAAAATTCCTCCTCACGAAATAGACGAAGCATTAGATTCCCAGCATCTAAACCTTAACTGGTTAGAGGCATTACATATTGCTAAGCTAATAAACTCATTTAAACCAGATAAAGTGATAATAGATTGTCCTAGTCCAAATATAAAAGCATATGAAGAGTATATAAAAAGACATCTTTCAGTAAAACCCCAACTAGTATTAGAACATAAAGCAGACGAAAGACACACACTGGTTGCATTAGCCTCAATATTGGCAAAAGTAACTAGAGATTCTGAAATCAAAAAAATAGAAGAAAGAATCAAAAAAACAATAGGCTCAGGATATCCCGCAGACGAAATAACGCAGAAATTTCTCAAAGAACACCACGAAGAGTTTCCGTTTATATTTAGGAAATCTTGGGAACCATACAAAAGATTAAGACAAACAAAACTAGAACAATTCTAAAACAATAAAATTTAAAAACCCCCTAGAATTCATTTTCTTATAAAATGACAGTAATAAAAAGCCTAACAGCAAAAGGATTTAAGTCATTTGCTAAAAAAACAGAACTTCTTTTTGGAAATAATTTTAATGTAATCCTGGGTCCAAATGGTTCTGGGAAGTCCAATGTGGCAGATGCTCTATGTTTTGTACTAGGTAAAATTTCTGCCAAAAGCATGAGGGCAGAAAAATCAGTAAATCTAATTTACAACGGTGGGAAAAAGGGCAAGCCAGCAAAAGAGGCAGCAGTAAGTATAGTTTTTGATAATTCCAACAAAGAATTTCCAGTTAATGAAAAAGAGGTTAAAATTACTAGAATAATAAGGCAATCAGGGAACTCAACATATAAATTAGGAGACAAAACAGTAACGAGACAACAAATTCTTGATTTGTTATCTAAAGCAAGAATTGATCCTTCTGGTTATAATATAATCTTACAGGGAGACATAGTAAGATTCATGGAAATGAAACCTGTTGAAAGAAGAGAAATAATAGAGCAAGTATCAGGAATCTCCATATACGAAGATAAAAAACAAAAAGCTCTTAACGATCTAAATAAAGTGCAGGAAAAATTAAACGAAGCAAGTATAGTTCTGACAGAAAGAGACACATATCTTAAAGAACTAAAAAAAGAAAGAGATCAAGCATTAAAGTATAAGGACCTTGAAGAAGATATAAAGAGGAGCAAAGCAACATTTCTAAAAATACAAATAAAAGAAAAACAGGAAAAAAAGAATAAACTAGAATCAGATATTAAAAGATCCGATCAAGATATAGCATCAATAAATAAAAAGATTAACGAAATAAAAGAAATAATTCAAATTAAAAAACAAGAAATTGATAATATAAATAAAGAAATAGAAGAAAAAGGGGAAGTAGAACAAAAGAAATTACATGAAGAAATTGAAGTTTTAAAAACAGAAGTGGTCAAGAACACAACTAAAAAAGATAATCTTGAATCAGAAATTGAAAAAATAAACAACAGAAAGATCCAACTGGAAAAAAACCTACAAGAAACAAAAGAAAAAATACAAGAGCTCTCAACAGAAAAGATAAGACTAGAAAAAGAACAAAAGCTACTCAATCAAGAAGCAAAAGAAATTTCTCAGAAATTTGAAAAAATAATGGCTTCTTCTGGATTTAAAGATACGCCTTTAGATAAAATAGAAGCACAAATTGAAGAAGAGCAAACAAAGATTAATTCACTTAAAGAAAAAGAGCTATCCTTGCTAAGAAAAAAAGACCAATTAGACTTTCAACTAAGTAATCTAAGCATTAGTAATAAGGATATTGAAAAAATCAAAAAAGTAAGAGAGGAATTCAAAAAAACAACCATAAGTCTATCAAAAGTACAAAAAGAATCATCAGTAATACTTTCACAACTATCTAATTTAAGACAAAGATATCTAAATAAAAACGAAGAACTAGCAAGATTAAAAACCCGGGAGATCGGTATCAATGAACTCGCAGTAACAGATATTGCAATAAAAAGGATTCTTGAATTAAAGGAAAAAGGAATTTATGGTACTGT
>JAFCDT010000057.1 GCA_017609525.1 Candidatus Woesearchaeota archaeon
TTGCTTAGAAAAGAATTGTGATGTTTATAATTTTGTTGAAAAAGGTGGGAGGGGCGTATTTAATTCATCAGCTCAACAATCAGCACTCATTGGCTTCGGAGATGCTGCACTAGAACAGCGCGATGCACATAACGCAGTTGGAGCATATAAACTAGCAGGAATGGACAATGATGAGATAAGAAGCCTCTTTGCGGAGAGACTAACTCCAAAAAACCCAATATATAATCACTCAATAGTAATTAAAAATAGAAAGATTTAAATACCAAACCTATCTTTGAATTTTTATGAAAGCATCAAAGCATATTAATGTAGGGGTAGTTTCTAGGCTAGAGATATTCTTATCCTGCAGAAAAGATCCTGATACAGGTAATACAGAGCCTTGGTCAGGGGAAGTATATGCTCTTGTACCAGAAGGAGAGAAATTAGACCCTAGGCGAGATATTTCAATAAATCTTAAATCTCTTGCTTCAGAAATAAACAGGCAATGTGATTTAGGGGCCAGAACTCACCCAGGAGTGCCTAAAGTAATTGCTTCCTATAAGAATTTTACTGGTCAAGAAACCTCTGTCTATGCTAACATAAATGTAAAAAGGGAAGATCTCACTTTAGAAGGAAGAGGAACCATAATTCAAAAAGCCCTTAGTGAAGAAGAATATAAAATTTTGGCAAGACTGGTGGCAACTCTTTAGCTTAAGGAATCATAAACTCTTAATCTTTATTCTTTTCAAAAACATATTTTTCTTTACAATTCTTACATAGTTCATTATCCTCAAAATTATTGGTAATGTGTTGTTTTCTTAATTTTCTCATTTGTTTACCATTCCATATTTCTTTTAAACTTTCTTTGTTTAAATCTCCTAGAATGTATTTTCCATCATAGTCAAAACAGCAAGGGACAACTCTTCCATCCCACAAAACAGTCATCCTGTGCCATGGCCTTACGCAGGGATATTTTAAACTTTTTTGAAAACCTTCAGATTTTTGAGAGTCTTCTGCTAATTTTATTATTTCCTTATCAGAACCATCCCATGTTGTAAATTCTTTAATTTCAACTTTGTCTATCCCCTTAACATCCCATTTTTTCCTGAATTCCTCTATCTTATCTTTAGTTTCTTTCATGTGGATCATGGCTAGGGAAACATAGGGTTTTTTTCCTTTTTTTAGTTTTAAAAATTCATTAATGTTTTCTATTGCTTTGTTGTAATCAGCATTTCTTCCTCTTAGTTTTTTGTACATTGCGTCATTAGTTCCATCGAGAGAAATATGCAGATGTGTTAGTTTTGCATCTATTATCTTTTTGCCTATTTCTTTGGTTAAGAATCCTGGGTTTATTGATATTTTGGTTTTAACTTTGTTTTTTTCAGCATATTCTATGAATTTATATAGTTCAGGATGCATTAATGGATCTCCGAAATGGTGAAGCCAGATTGAGTATGTATTTCCTTTTATTTGGTTTATTATTTTTTTGTATAGGTTGAAATCCATATGCCCTAATTTTCTTTTCATATGCCTTCTGGGACACATTACACAGTCCATTGGGCAAAGGTTAGTAGTTTCAATGTTGAATATTTGAGGCTCTCCTAAGGCTTTTGTCTTTCTATGGAAATAAGAATACATGTTTAGGAATTTGGCTAATAATACTCCGGATAACATATTCTTCAACTATAAATATAGATTTAAAAAACTTTGGTTATTCTATTAATTTTCATTTGTTTTTCTGGTGAATAAGGTATTTAAATAAATAAGACACAACATAAAAGAATTTAAAATGGTCAAAATAGATTTAGATGAATTAAATCCTTTACTTACTAATAAAGAAAAGAAGAAAAAGAGACTAAGAAAAAATATAGAAAGAGGAAGAGCAGGAGAAGAGCTTTACAAATTTTCTAGAGAATTTTTTGGAGATAAATATGAAAGGACCGGCAAAGGAAGCGATTTTGTAGAAAAAAGAGGAAAAAAGGAAGTATATATTGAGGTTAAGACAGGGAAGTCAAAATTATCTAAATTACAGAAAAAAACAAAGAAGGAGAAAAAAAATTATGAGGAAATAAGGTATAGGGACCCATACGATCCAGACTTTTAATAAATACCAATTTTTAAAATTCTAAAGTAAATAAGTTTATCTAACCGTTGTTATTTACGACTTTTAAGAACTATTGTCCTTTTCTATCTATTTTGTAAAATAAATCTAACCAAAAACATAATTTAGTGGGAAAGGGGAGTTTAATTTTTGTTTACTACTTTTTTAAGTTTTTCTTCTATTTGAAGGAATCTCATTATAGGAGAGGCCATTGCATGGGTGGTCCTTTTCGCAACTTTTCTTAACTGATTAATACATTCGTAATATTCTTCATTGTAAATTATTTCAAGTTGTATATCATATTTTTCTTTGAAATGTTCCTCAATCTCCTTTAAATCTCTTAACTGATTATGTTTCGTTTCTTTTTTTGGTTTTCTAATTATTGGTGTCCAAAGCATAAACACTTTTTTGAATCCTCTAAAGTTGTTGTTAGCATAGTCAATATCTTTTTCAAATTTATTTACAAACCTTCTCACATTGTCAGGTTGATTATCTTTAACATATTGTAATCCGCCAAGATGGGTGGCAACTTCACAAATATAAACTATTTTTTCGGAACTATTTATCCCCACCACATCAATTTCTCCCTGAACTTTTTTTGTCTGTAAATTAAACTCTACAAAATCACAATTTTTTATTTCTTTAAGATATTGTCCTACTAATTGTTCACCTGGATCTTCCATAATTAAAAGCTAAGAACCCAAAATTTATATAATTTTCCTCAACCTACCAATAATACAAACCATCATCTTCCCTCACACCACTCACAACTTTCCTTGGGCTCCTCACCAAACAATACACTACAAGCTTCCTTAAATACTTTCTCTCCATCCTTAACACT
Source organism: Candidatus Woesearchaeota archaeon (assembly GCA_017609525.1). Lineage (GTDB taxonomy): Archaea > Nanobdellota > Nanobdellia > SCGC-AAA011-G17 > JACPNG01 > JAFCDT01. The sequence continues at coordinate 2,922 of JAFCDT010000057.1, forward strand.
AGTATTAACCTTAACCAACCTAGTATCAAACACAACCTCTCCAGTTAAAGTAACTTTATTAGGATAATAAAACAACAAATAACTATAATTCTCTGTTAAATAACCATTTTTCCTCAATAAAAAATTATAGATAT
>JAFCDT010000058.1 GCA_017609525.1 Candidatus Woesearchaeota archaeon
CGAATGGCCCGGTTGTGAAGATGTTTATAAAAACCTTGATGATTATGAAGAATTTATAGAGTTAAGCTTGAATGATGGTTTAGATAATAATTGTGATGGTACTGCTGATGAAGGTGGAGTATGTATTCCTGGGGAGACAAGAGAGTGTGGAAGTTTAGTAGGGGAATGTAGTTTGGGAATACAGAAATGCAGTGCTGAAGGCTTATGGGAAGAGTGTAAATATGCAACCCAGGGCCAGGAGCCTGGACCTGATTTAAAGGCAGATAATAGGGATAATGATTGTGATGGAGCTATAGATGAAGGCACATTGTGTTCAAGAAACAAATGGAATAAAACCAGGAAATGCATTAGGAATATGTGAGTCTGGCACACAAAAGTGTACTGAGATCTTTGGTGAAGTGTATAGTTATGTTTGGGGAGCATGTGTTGGTGCTGTTTATCCTAGCTATGATATTTGTGGCGACGAAATCGATAATGATTGTGATGGCATTGTGGATGAAAGTTGCGGATGTGATGAAGGAGATACAAGATCATGCGGTACAGATGTGGGAGAGTGTAAGAAAGGGATACAAAAATGTGAGAATGGTAAGTGGTCTAAAAAATGTTATGACAGTATTGAGCCAGTAGATGAAATATGCTTAGATGGCAAGGATAATAATTGTGATGGTACTGTTGATGAGGATTGTCCTTGTGATAGATCTGGCAATCTTACAAGATTATGTCCTAAACAAAAAGGAGTCTGTGAAGATGCATTGCAGCAATGCGTAGATGGAACATGGCAGGATTGTGATTATAAAGACCATAATAGAACCTATTATGAGAAAAAAGAAAAAAGTTGCAGTGACGAAATCGATAATGATTGTGACGGAATCATAGATAAACTAGATCCTGACTGTACTGAAACTACTGATAATGAATGTCCTGGCGGTTTATTAGATGGAGAATACGATAGCCAAGGAAAATGTTGCGATAATGGCATATTGAAATATTATTGTTCTAAATGTGGATGTCCAAGTGGAAAAATCTGTGGAGATGATGGAAGATGCGTAGATCAACAACCTATTTCACCAACAACTGGACCTAGTGGAGGAGGTGGCACCTCCTGCAAGGATAGTGATAGTGATGGCCTATGTGATGATGATGAAAGGGTCTTAGGAACTGATCCTTATAAGGCAGATACTGATGGTGATGGGTTAATTGATAAGGATGATTTTTATCCGTTATGTGATGAGGATGGAAGTTGTGAAGAAAGGGAAACAAGAGAAAATTGTCCTGATTGTAAAGGAGAAAAAGGTTTCCCATGGTGGCTAATCTTTTTATTGCTATTGTTGTTAGTTGTACTCTTTTTTGCTTATTGGTATATACAAAAAGGGAAGAAAAAACCAAAAAAGACGCCGGAATTTAAAGGTATGCCTCAAGGAATAGCTAAAAAAATAGAGGGACACTCTAATGTGAAACAGCTATATACTTATGCCCTGCAAAGTATGCAAAAAAGAATTCCTGAATCTGAGATTAGAAAAATGAGTTTAGATGCGGGCTGGACTGTTAAGGAAATTGACAACGCTATTGCATCAGCTAGGAGAGAATTAAAGAGAAGGTATGCTTTATCTTCAAGAAAGAAAAAGAGCGAAGTAGATATCAAAAAGAATTTGATTAAAGCTGGATGGAACAATAATGAAATAGCCTGGGCTTTTGTTAGGGCAAAATTATTAGTAAAACAAGGAAAGCGAAAAGAACCTAAAATAAAAATTATTCCTGTTACAACCAAAGTTGTCGAAAAACAGGTTATTGAGAAGCCTAGGTATGTTGTTATTCCTGGGAAAAAAGAGGTGAAAAAAACAACTAGGAAAAAAACAACCAAAAAGAAGGCAAAGAAAACCGCTAAGACAACTAAAAAACCAATTAAGGGGAAAACAACCAAAAAAGTTACAAAGAAAACTACATCTAAAAAACCTTTGACTAAAACAGTCACCAAAGTAACTAAGACTACTATAACCCGCAAGGAATCCAAATAATAAATTTTTTATATTCTTAGTTTGTTTTTAATTTATGAAAATTATTGGAAGAGGAGCAGAAGCTGTCCTTTACTTAGATAAGGAAAGGGTAATAAAAGACAGGGTCAAGAAGAATTATAGACTAAAAGAGCTAGATGAAAGCTTAAGAAAAGTTAGGACCAAAAGAGAAGCGAAACTTCTTTCTAAAATTGATAATGCCCCCAAGATTTTAGGATTTGATAGTTTTAAAATTGAGATGGAGTATATTAAAGGAGAATTATTGAGAGATATTTTTGATAAAAAAGGATTAAAGTATTGTGAAGAAGTTGGCAAGATCATAAGAAAGATCCATGATATGGGAATTATTCATGGAGACCTAACTACCAGCAACATTATTGTAAATAAAAAAATTTATTTTATTGATTTTGGCTTGAGTTTTTTTTCTGATAAAGTAGAGGACAAAGCTGTTGATTTACATCTTTTAAAACAGGCTTTGATGAGCAAACATTATAAAAAATGGAGAGAGGCTTTTGATTTAGTGTGGAAAGGATACAATCCAAATAAGGAGTTTATCAATAGATTTTATAAAGTGGAATCTAGAGGCCGATATAAGAGGAAAAAGAAGTAGGAATAGATGGAGTTAATAGGTTTCTTATTTGGTATAGAGTGTAACTTAGTAGCCAATAAAAAGATTTAAATATTTGATATATATTTTTGTTTTATGAGGGTTGAATTAAAAAGAGGAAAACAAAATGAACTTATCTTATCTTTAATAAAAAGAAAAGGTGTTACTTGTGCTGAGTTAGCTAAATGGCTTGGAGTGAGTAGGACAACTCTGCGTGCTTGGATATTGGAAATAAATTTGTTGCCTTTTGATATTTTTGAGAAAATAGATCAAAATGGCGATTATAATAAATTCATAGTAGGATATAAAAAAGAAAATTGGGGTCAGATTAAGGGAGGAAATAATTCTTCTGGTACTACAAAAAAGATATTACTCCCTAAATTTAGTGAGAATCTAGCTGAATTCGTGGGGATTCTTTTAGGGGATGGTCATATATGTAAATACCAAAAAAATAAAAAAATTAGAACATACATGGTGGTTATAGCAGGGGATTCAAGATATGATAAGGAGTATTTAAGAAATCATGTATATCATTTGTCTAAAAACTTATTTGATATAGAGCCTAAATTTTATGAAAGTAAAAGATCTAATGGCTTTTATCTTTTATTACATAGCGTTAAGTTGATAGATTACTTGTCAAATATGGGATTGAAGTCTGGGAATAAAATTAAAAATCAGGTTACAATTCCTCTTTGGGTGTGGAAGAAAAATTCTTATATAAGAAAGTGTATTAGGGGGTTGTTTGATACTGATGGTTGTGTTTATGAACTTTTGCCCCATTGGCCAGGTTTATTCCAAATAAGCTTAACTAATAGGAATGAAAAATTATTAAAAGATACTAGAAAAGCATTAATGAGATTAGGTTATAAAGTGTCTAGTATATCCAGACCAAAGGGAAAAGGGGTACCAAAGATTTATATAACAAGAAAAAAAGAAATTAATAGGTTTTGTGAGGAAATTGGTTTTAAAAACCAAAAACATATTAATCGATTGAAAAATTATTATGATGGATTATGCTCATAGCCCCATGGTGTAGTGAAGTAATTTTAGTAAGTTTGCTCTATAAGCCAAGCATCTTAGGTTTTGGGCCTAAGGACGGAGGTTCGAATCCTCCTGGGGCTATTTCTATTATCAAAATTTTTATATACTAGCTTATCTTAGTATTTAGCTATGGAAGAGCAACTAATTGGAAAGGTTAGTGGATATTTCACTAAAATTGGGGTGGCTGCTATAGACTTAGAAGGAGACCTACAAGTCGGTGACACAATTCACATAAAAGGGC
>JAFCDT010000059.1 GCA_017609525.1 Candidatus Woesearchaeota archaeon
TTACAACTTTCACATATGCCACAATGCTTATCTCCTTGCTTGTAACAAGACCAAGTCAATCCATAATCTACTCCTAAATCAAGTCCTTTTTGTATTATTTCTGATTTTTTCTTATCTATCCAAGGACTCCTTATAACAGGTACTATTGTTTGTTCTTTAGCTGTCCCCTGATAAACAGTATTTTGGAATGCATCTATAAACTCTTTTCTACAATCTGGAAATCCAATAGCATCGTCAAGATGATTTCCGATAAAGATAGTATCTGCTAAAATACTTTCTGCATACCCAACTGCTATCGATAAAAATATAGCATTCCTAAAAGGAACTATATAATAACTATCTCCTTCTGAAAAATTGAGTTCTTCTTTTACTTCTTTGTTTATAAGAGGAGTTTCTAAAACTTTCTTTAAATCAGAAATATCAATTAAAGTAAAACTAGCACCAACTTTTTCAGCATTAACTTTTGCCATCTCTGTTTCTTGCTCTGCTCTTTGCCCATATTTAATACTTAATACATGCAAATCAAAACCTTCTTCTTTTGCTAAATATAAAGCAGTAACAGAATCTATTCCTCCAGAACAAAGAATAACTGCTTTTCTTTTTTTATTCATATTTGTATTAGTTTTAAAAATTCTTCTTTAGCTTCAGGCTCTTCCTTAAAAGCTCCCTTAATGGCAGATGTTGTAACCCATCCTTTAGTTCTCACCCCTCTCATTACCATACAAAAATGTTGTCCCTTTACAAACACCATTACCCCTTGTGGTTTTAGATATTTATAAATCGCATCTGCAAGTTCTTGTGTAGCATCTTCTTGCAAAACAGGTTTATGAAAAATTAAGTTAGCAACTCTAACTAATTTAGAAACACCAATTACTTTACCATTCGGAATATAACCTATATTTACTTTATAAACAACAGGAAGTAAATGATGAGGACATAAAGAATACAATTCTATATCTTGTTCCACAATCATTAAATCTACATTAGAAGGAAAAACAGACGACAATGTATCTTTAATCTCTTTTTCAGTACCATCTCTTAATCCTTCAAAAAATTCATTGTACATTCGGGCAACCCTCAAAGGCGTTTCTATAAAATTCGGGTCATCTAAATCAACTCCTAATCTTTTAAGCATTTCTGCAATATAATTTTCTATTGTAGCTAACCCTGCAAATCTATGTGAAACTTTCCCTATCTCATTATGTATTTTAGAATGGCAACTACTACATAGTATTTGTAAGTTATCTAGATTATTATCCCACCTTCTTCCATTCTTATGATGTATCACAACCTTTTTTTCGCCTAGTTCTTTCCCACACCTCTCACAAAATCTTCCTCGTTCTTTCAATATAATTTTTTTTGCTATTTTATAAGAATCTTTTGTCTTTTCTTCTGATACTTTTTCTCTTTGTTCATCAGACCAATCATATCCACATTTTTCTCTTCTAATTTCTATTTGTTTTTTATCTTTCATCTGTTGTAAAGCTAATTCTTTTTTTAGTTTTCTTAATTCAGGAGTATAACTTTCTCTAATAATTCTACTATGGTCATTATAACGACATTTCCAACTACAGTATAATCCTTTTTCTACCGGCGGATAATAATAAAATTCTTCACCACAACTTTTACATATTGCCTTTTTTAATTTATCTAAAGACAATTTATCAGCACTTTTAGTTCTTTTTATATTCATATTTTTCTTTTTTTACCCCAGATAAACACTTGTAATCTTGGAGTAAATTTTAAGTTATTTTTGACACAATAATTCCAGACTTTTTTTTGAACTTCTAAGTCTTTTTTCTTATTGTAAATTGTTAGTGGCATCAATATCGTTGCATATTTAAGCATATCTAATCCGACCTTTTTTAAATCTGTAACAATTTTGATGTCGTAATATTGTTTATTAAAAAAACTAAGTGTTTCTTTAACTTTTTTTGCAGTCTTTCTATCTTTTGGACTACATGCAATATAATTGAACCAACCATCAATATAATGTTTCTTTCCTAAATTTGTTTCTAAATAATAAGAATGCCTCAAAAGGTCGCCATTTGTTTCTAGGTGAAAATTTTTATTTTTTACCTTTTGTCTAATCTGACAAATTTGCTGTACCCACAACAAAGGTTCTCCACCAGTCCAACAAACATAATCTAATTTCGATTTTTTAATTATCTTAACAATATCATCAATATTCATTTCTTTTCCCTTGATATGATATTTTGTATCACACCAAGGGCAAGCTCTCGTACACCCAGAAGTTCTAATAAATAGCATTGGGGTCCCGGCCCAACGACCCTCTCCTTGGATTGATTCAAATATTGCATTAATTTTTATTTTATCATTCATAAGTTATTGAAGCATTTGGACTTTCAAATACCGTTACTTTAATTTTTCCATCTACTATTTTTTCTATTTCATTATGAAG
>JAFCDT010000016.1 GCA_017609525.1 Candidatus Woesearchaeota archaeon
TTACAATTTTCCAATGGGCGCTGAATTATGTCAAAAACAAAATATTTATTTACTTATTAATCTATTTTATTGTAATATGAAAATCAATTTTACACCAAAGAGTGATCTAGGTAAATGGTCGATTGGATTAATTGTTATGGTGCCTATATTATTTTACATCGGCATGTCATTTGTAAGTTTTTATGAATCTGTTCCAGCTGGGAAAACAATACTGCACGATATTATTGCCAGGCCCGGGGTGGCGTTGCCGATGTTAGCCGGGTTCATTTCTGGCATTGTTGCTTTTATTTGCGGCATTATTGGCATTACAAGAAAGAAAGATTATTCTGTTTTGGTATTCATATCTACTGTGATGGGTTTTTTTGTTTTGCTATGGATTCTTGCAGAGATTTTGTTCCCGCACTAAATGCGCCCATCGGAAAACTTCTTCGTCGCTATACTCCTCGACCACGCTGCGCTCTCCTCCCTCAGACCGTCTCAGCAGGAGAATATAGCACTATAATGGTCAATTTATCCCCTAATCCATAGGAAGTTTTTTAAATGATTTCTTTTTTATATTCACCATACATAAACAGAATATGAGAGTTCTTTTATGTCAATATGGAGGAAAAATTATGAAAAACTTTAACAGAGATGGTTTCAGAAGAGATTTTGGGCCTAGAGAAATGCATAAAGCAACTTGCTCTGAATGTGGAAAGAAATGCGAAGTTCCTTTCAAACCCCAAGAAGGCAAGGATGTTTATTGTAAAGAATGTTATGCTAAAAGAAGAAAATTCTAATTCTATAGTGTATCTTGTTTATTTCACTTTTTTCTTTTATCTTTTACCAAACAAATGCTTAGTGATAAAACCTGAATTAAAGAAAACTTTATATTATCCGAGTTCTTAACCCCTGATATGATAAAAGGGGCAGATAATCGATTACACTTTTTAAAAGGAGTTAGGGAATATTCTCATGAGCATCCTTTTGTTAAATTCCTGATTGTTCTCTCTTTTTTCATAGTTTACCTAGCTGTTACAGTAATTAATTTTGGTGTTGGTAATGGTATAATGGTTGCCCTTTTAACATGGACTTTTTTTGTGTTTTGCACCCCTATCGCTGATGCAGGAATATTAATTGATTTTCCTTTGCGTTTAATCACAGGATTAAGAATGATATATTCTGAGATATTGGTATGGGTCCTTGCTTTTTTTATTAATATCTTTGCATATTACACAAATCCGCTTGTTTATGATAAAACCATAATTTTAACACTTTTTAAGCATATTCTGCTTCATCCATTTCCATTTTGGATAATCATAATTTTATCTGCACTTGGTACATTTTTATCAGTTTATTTCGGAGATGAAATATTGGATATCTTGTCTTCGAAAAAAAGAGAAAGAAAGAAGTACGACAAGCATACCACCAAATACAAATTAATCATGTTTTTATTTATTATAATTTTTATAATCATACTTTATTATTTTTTATTAAGTAACCTAAATCTCAAGATTCCTTTGTTTTAGAAAAGATCAAACCCTCTGTATTACAATAACAAAAGTTGAGATTCTGTCTAACTAAAATAGAAATATTATTAAATATTCAGGATATACAATCATTATGAAAAAAAGCATCATTATGAGTTCTATAATAATTCTGATTGCCTTCATAATTAGTATTTATGTTTACCCTCAAATGCCTGACAAGATCGCCTCACACTGGGACCATAAAGGCCAGGTAGACGGATACATCTCAAAATCCTGGGGTTTGTTCTTAATGCCAGTTCTTTCCTTGGTTATTTTGGCACTATTCATTTTTATTCCCAAAATAGATCCATTAAAAAAGAATCTAAAGAAATTTAGAAAATACTATGATAGGTTCATAGTGTTATTTATTCTTTTTTTATTTTACATATATCTGCTGACAATTTTCTGGAATTTAAATTACAAATTCAATATGACTCAGATGATTATTCCTGCATTTGGTATTTTATTTTACTATATTGGGATATTAACAGAAAACGCAAAGCAAAACTGGTTTATAGGCATTAAAACCCCCTGGACCCTAAGCAACAATAAAGTCTGGGAAAAGACCCACAAAGTGGGAGGTCAGCTCTTCAAAATCGCAGGATTATTAACATTAATTGGAATCTTGTTTCCCAACTACGCCATATATTTCTTCCTAATCCCTGTATTATTTGCTGCCATCTATTCAATAATCTATTCTTATTTTGAATATCAAAAACTAAACAAACAAAAATAAGATATTTCCTACTAACAAATATAATAAAAAAGATAAAAAAAATCCAAAAAAATAGAAATTCTCTAATTTAATTATTCTTGTTCTTTTGGTTCTTCTTCTGTTTGTTCCTCTTCTGTTTGTTCTTCTTGTGGTTTTTCTTCTTCTGTTTGTTCTGCTTGTCCAAGCAAAACAACATTCTGAGCTTGGTCTCCTTTATCAGTTGATGCTGGTTCAAAAGAGACTTTGTCTCCTTCATTTAACCTTACATCTTCTGGTATAGCAGAATGATGTACAAAGTAGTCTTTGCCATCTTCGCCTTGGATAAAGCCGAATCCTTTTCTTTCATTAAACCACTTTACTGTTCCTTCCATTATTTTTTCCTCCAATAACACCAAATAACGGGCATTATTATAAATTAGCCTTAATTTAGTCTTTTTAAAGGTTTGGGTTAAATCACAATCGCTTCAATTATCTATAAAATGTCCGTAAATTAATGCTTATTCAAAATCACTCGAATAAATATATGAAAGAGCAGATGGAGACAACTCTGCTTTTGATGTAACTGGATACTTTCCCGACGACCAGAGAACTTCTTTTTAAAACCATATTCATTTATTAATGATTAGAAATTAAAAATTTTTATGAAATCCAATAAAATTAAACAGCTTAGTTTCATAAAATTTGCTATCTTTATAGCGAAGGCTTTTTTTGAAGGAGCATTATACTTTAGTGCAGTCTTGTTGGGAGTGTCTATGAGTAGTAATTCAGAGCTTATACCCAATAATGTTTTTTATTATATTCTGTTTATTGTAATTATTAGTCTACTCGCTAAAGAAATTCTTGAATATTGGGCATCAAATTATTAATATATTGATTCCAGGAGGTGAAAAAATGAAAGATTTAAATAATAAAGAAGCTAACATTAGACCTATGAATCGGAAAGAAAAGAAAGTATACCTCCTATTATTAATCTTAATTATGACGGGGGCACTTCTTTTAACCACAAAACAACAGGAATATAGTATTATTGGAACTATCTTAATCATAGGAAGCATATTATGGGGATTAGCTAAGGCAATGAATCAATATTAAAATGAATATTCCAAAATACATTCAGTTAGATTTCTTACTCACTTTATTGGGTACATTTTTAGTCGGATTTATTGGATATTTGATATTCATTAAAAACCTAGTAGATTTCAATCTAATCTCTTTTTTTATATTGGGAGCCATTTTAATGGGGATGGGTTTGTTTGAAATGTTTGATAACTATTTTAGAGAGAAAAAATCAAGAGAGATGGAATGTATGGTTAGTTATTTAAAAAATAGTATTAAACACCTAAGGTTAACTGAAGAATATTCGGGATTAAAGAAAACAAAATCTAAAAAGAAAAAATAAAGAAGAAATAGATTCTATAGTCTTTCAAACAACCCTAATCTCAACTTCATTAGGAACTTCTTTCGTGCCTGGCTGGGGGAAGTTTATCAAAATACCTTTCTTAATATTTAAAACCTCCATATACTTCCTTAGCTGGGTTTCTTCTTTTTGGCTTAATTTGGCTCCTATGGCTTTCAGTTCAACGATTATCTTGCCTTTGGGGTCGTTTATGATTAAGTCTGGTTTCCCTTCTCCGACATTGTATTTCTTGTAATAGATAGGCACTATTTTTTGGTTTTCATAAGCAATTTTTTGTAGTCTTAAACCCACCTCAAATGCTTTTTGGTATACACACTCTTGGTAGCCACTTCCTAATTCATTATATATGTCTTTTGCTATTTTCTTTATTTTCTTTCTCATTTTTATCCTCCTATCCCTCTTTTAGTTAAAAAAACGTGAAATCACAGTAAAATTATAACAAAGGCATTTTAATAGCAATTCTACATCCTGTGAGATTTCTGTTCTTGCTCTTAGATAATTTACATTCTTCCTTTTTATTTCAGAAAACACAGTTTCCACTACTGGTCTAAATCTATAACTTTCATGCCATTTTTCTGGATTTTCTTTAAACAATTCAAGTTGTTTTCTCCACGCAGCACTTTTTGCTCTTCTAAGATTAGCATTACTCTTGAAATCAATAAATATGTTTTTAATATTGAGAGATTCAGAAAAAGAATAGTTTTCTTTACTGGAATACCCTTTATCTGCAAGGATTTTATTGATAACGAAACCATTCTTTATAGTTGTTGAAACCAACTCTTTAAAGAAAGGGCTCTCATGTTTTAGTCCACCAGCTGTTATTGCACAAGTTATAATCCTACTATTTTTACAACAAGCAATATTTAATTTTCTACATTTATCTCCAGTAAGGTACCTTTTATTATAGACTTTTTTATGACCTCCAACATACATTCTAGTTGATAGCCATGTAGAGTCCACAATTAGAGTATCTTCATGTTCCAAGAAAAATAAAGAAGACATTTGAATTAATTTTTCAATTATTTTTTTAACTTTTTTTGACATCATATATTTATTTAATGTACTTTTCTTTGGTATGTTTTGTATAAGCCCTTTTTCCTTTAGTATTTCTAAATCTGATTGTGTTCTTCTGTAAGATAGGTTGTTATAGGACATAATGATTAAAGATTTAATAATGTCTTTAAGGTGTGCTCTTGGTCTTCCTACATACTGGTTTTCTTCTAGGTTTATGCTTTCTATGAAACTTGAAGAGAAATCTATTAGATTTAGTTTTTCTCTTTCTAAAGCCCTTTTATCTAGTTTAAGAGGTAAGAGTAGATTATTTTCAAATTTTAGTGTTTTATCATACATTCCCAGGTTGTTTTGTATTTCTTCCATTTTGCTACTACTTTCAAGGTTATACATTTTATAAATTTTATAAATTTTATAATATATAAAGGTTTTCCGAAAAGTTTATATATATGTTATATATTTTATAATAAATATAGGTATTATACAAAATGAAAAAGGGTGAATATACAACCATAAGGATAAGGAAGAGTACTAAAGAAAAACTTGATAACAATGGGAAAAAATCAGAATCATATGATGACATTATTTTAAGATTACTAGAGAAGTGAAGTTTTATTTCTAATTTGTTCTTGGAAAGTATTTGTAGTTCAAACATTTTTTCTTTTTTGATTGGCGTCATAAAAAGAAATTATGTCGAATAGATATAAATAACTAGCCAATGAACTTTTTAGAGAAAAATTATATAACTTTTTGTAGATTTGTTACACAGAAATTACAAGAAATATTTTAATAAATTACTATCTATGGAAGTTTATGGGAAAAAGAGGCGTATTTTCTATTAAAATATTAATCAGTCTTCTTGATGGTAGTAAAAAGAATCCCATGCAGATAGCTAAAGACTGGAATGATGAAAAACAACATAGGCATTATAGTAGTTATTGTAAAAAATTAGCAAAACAGGGGATTTTAGATAAAAAGAAAGTGAGGAAGACTTTCAATGAAGAAATGATTAATGTTCCTAGAGAAAAGGAATATAACATTTATAGCCTTAATCTTGAAAATTACATTAAATTTGTAACTGTTCAAAATATTGAGAGAAAAGCGAATAAGAAAGTTTCAGAGGAGGATATTAAGTTACTTAAAAGATATTATAAAAGTAAATTTTTTTTGGAGTTGATTCTACCGAAGCTCCGAAGGTTTCCAATGCCTTTTATAACCCTTCCTGCGATTTACCATGGAAAAGCTCCTAAAGGAATGAAAACAATAATAAAACACATGAATGAATTTAATGATAAATATTTTGTTTCTGATGAAGTTAAAAAAATTTTTAAAAAATAAAAGAAAAAGAAACTAATTCCCACACATATTAGTCATTTCAGTAGCTACACATTTAGGTTGTAGATACTTCCCTTCTTTCATTGGAATTACTATTGTACAATCTTTTGGATAGATTTCATCTTCATTGTTTTTCCAATCTGCTGTTAAACAGCTTAGTCCACAACTGAATTGTGAACAGAATTGGTCTATTGAACAGCCATCGTTGTCTACTTCCATATTTTCTTTTGTGTTAGGACAGTAATCTTCTTCATCTCGGATTCCATCGTTGTCTGAATCTTTACATATAAATTTTTGATTGGGATTGTAGTCAGCTGGGCAATTATCCTCTTGGTCAAAGATTCCGTCTCCATCTATGTCACAATTGTCTTCACAATTAGTGATATGAACTAACACACTTGAGGTAGTATTGCTTGTTTCATTTTCAAAACATTCTACTAGAATTTCATTCCTTCCATTATTAAAAAAATAAGTTTGTTCATGATTTAGCCCATCGCTTGTGGTCATGTTATAGGTATATCCTTTGACTTTAGATATGGAAATTGGTTCCCCAGTAGGTTCAAAAAACAGCCACCAATATGTTTGACACTGTGCTGGTACATCTGTTATTGCTTTAACTGTTATCGGGCTTTCTAATGTGGCATTTAAATGTGGTTCTATTATTTGGATATCCACTCCAAATGCTATGCTTGAAAACAATACGCCCAATAAAACATATACTAGTTTCATAATACCACTCCAAAATAATAAATAGTATATAAATATTTATGTGGTGTGTTGGTTATGTATTGGTAATAGGTAACCAAAAAAGCATATTAGCTGGTATGTATTCTGGAGGTGTATCAAATGGTTACCAAAAAATATACTAATGTTGGATTACCTGAAGATTTGATTAATGCTATTGATTCTATAATTAAAAGTGGTAAGTTGGGGTATAAGTCTAGGGGAGAATTTGTTAAGGAAGCTGTTAGAAGGTCCTTAATGAGGATTAAGAAACATTCAAAATAAGAAGTTCTCTGGTCGTTGGATTTGTGGATAGTTATAAAAGTTTATGGATATATTAATGGTTTATGGACTTAATCGGTTAAATCCTCAAGCACGAAAATCTTAAATAGTTTTTAAAAGTCCCTCCCAACATGGATGCAGTTATCCTAGCGGGCGGAAAAGGAAGCAGAATGGAAGATTCTCTCCCAAAAAAAAGTACAGGAAAAATAAATAAGATCATATTGCAAATAGGTTACAAAGCAGATCAAATAATAGATTATATTAAAAAAAATTATCCTAATGAAAATATTGAGTTTTCTATTGAATCTGAACCCTTGGGCACAGGAGGGGCAATTAAGCAAGGTCTTAAAAAAGCCACAACAGATTTTGTGTTAGTTTTTAATTGTGACGATCTCACAGACATAAATATAGGAGAACTAGAAAAACTACAAGAAAACACAATTTGTATTGCACATCCCCAGTTACCCTTTGGCATGGTTTTTGAAGAAAATGGTTATGCAAAATTTGAAGAAAAACCAACATTAAAAGAATGGGTAAGCTGTGGATGGTATCTCTTTAATAGAAAGGACATGATATCAAAGCTTCCAGACAAGGGAAGCTTAGAATATGATGTATTTCCTAAGGTAAAAATAAGAACATATAAACACGAAAACTTCTGGGTATCTTTAAACACAAAAAAAGACATCACAGAATTTGAAAAAACATAAGAAAGTTACTTAACAACAATATTTTCTGATTTAAAGCCCAACTCAACTAATGCATTTTTTATGTTAGATCTATAATCTCCCTGTAGCTCTATAGTTCCATTTTTATAAGTTCCTCCGCAAGCGAACTTACTTTTAAGAGCCTTAGCAATATCTTTTAAATTAATATCCTTACTATCAATGCCTTCTATAATTGTGTATTTTTTACCAAACCTCTTTTTAACTAAAGAAATAGTAATCTGTTGGCTTTCTTTAGAAATTTCTTCAAAAACCCCAAGCTCCTTCGGCAGCCCCGTAATTGGATCAACATCCATGGTTAAATATCAAAAATAAACATGCTTTTGATTTTTATAAACTTTTTGTTATTAAAAATAAGAATGATGGTCCTGGATTATTGAGATCTATGCAAAATTTTAAGAAAAACCCTGTAAAATTTTTTAAGTCCTCTTGCAATTAGGTTGTCCTCCAAATTTAAAGCATGTTTGGGACAAACCTCTACACAACAAAAACATCTTATACATTTTTTCTTGTTAATTACTGGATATGGTTTAAGTTTCATAGCTCCAGTAGGACAATGCCTCTCACAGGTTCTACATAATATGCACTTCTTTTTTTCTAGTACAATCTCAGGCAACATATACCTATTCATAAACCTAAACAATAGCGCAAACTGATTCGTGCTCTTTGGTTTTAGGTATTCAGTTTTTTTCTTCTTGCCAATTATCTTGACATTCTTAACTAAACCTCTCTTTTTTGCAATAATATTAGTTAAAACATCCCTTTCTTTATATCCCATGATATCGCAAGCAACAACATCTAATGCTGCAGCATTTTCACTTGCAAGAATTAAACCAGTTTTTTTCTTTTTTCCCGCAGTTGGTCCATTACCCTCCATTCCATAAACAGCATCCATAATAGTTAATCCGGGTTTAATAATTTCATAAAGGTCAACAAGCATACCACAAAACTTCTTTTCTTCTTGGAATCTCTTATGAAGTATCCTCTTTCTTCCACCAGTAATAATTCCATATAGATTTTTTATAGCCCCAGTATACTTAGTCAGAACATGGGTTTTCATCTTGGGCATATTTATTACTAAGTCTACTTTCTTGAAAATCTTAGGTAAATAAAATACCCTAAAAACTCCCTTTCCTTTTATCTTTACTAAATCTTCTTCATCCAGTTCAACTAATTTAACATTATATTTCTTGGCGATCTTTTTCATTCCAGAAGTTTTAAATGCTTTTTTAGTATTGGCATAAGAGGATTCAGCAATAAATATCTTTGAATTATGTTTTTTAAGAATTTTGCATACTGCTTCTACAACGCTTGGATGAGTTGTAACAGCCCTTTCTATAGGAAAAGGACCAAGAAGATTTGGCTTAATCAGAATTTTTTTATTCCTTTTAAATTTAAAATCAAGACTATCTAATGCTTTTTTAACTGCTTTATCCACTTCTTTTTGATTATAGCTATTGCAAGAAACAACCGCAACCTCTTTTTTTGAACCCATTATCTTTATTCTGTTCTTTTAAAATTATATAAATTTTGTTATAATTTCTTTATTTCTAACTTCGGGATGAAACAAAACCCCATAAGTCTCTTTTTGTTTATGTTTTATTGCTTCAACGCATTTCTTTGATTTAGCCAAAATCTCAAATTCTTTTGTTGGTTTTATTGCATTACTGTGTAAAGTGTAAGCTTGAAATTTTGAAGAGAATAATTTGTTTTCTTTTAAAGTTTTAATTTCTTGCATTCCAATTTCCTTGCATTTTACCAAAGAGCACCCATAAACTAAACCAATGGCCTGCATTCCTGCACATATCCCCAATATTGGTTTATCAAAATCCTTTATCCATTCAAAATAATCCAAATGATTAACATAGTCTAAATCTTTTAAAGGAGTTCCAGAGATTATTACCTTGCTGCATTTTTCTAAATCTCCTTTCTTAACTTTTTTATAATGTTTTACAAAATAATTTTTCTTAATAATCGAAACAATAGGTAAAACAAACTCATCAAAACCTAACTTTCTTTCATTCATGTCTATGATTAATATCATTTTTTAATTAATTTTGTTTTTTTAATAACAAAAACTCCTGAATGTTTCTCAGCCTCTATCTCAGAATCAATAATTTCTATTTTTTTCTTAAAGATGGGTCCGTTCAGCACAGTGGTTTCTATCTCTCCTCCCTCTCCTGTTGGACTTATCTTATACTTTTCTTTTAATTTTATAAGCTCGTTTACAACATTCTTATTAATTTTTTTACCCAACCAAGATTCAACAAGGGGGTAAGCAAATATGCCAGAGATAATAATATCAAATTTTTTAGCTAAAAGCTCTCTTAGTAATTCTTCCTGGTTTTTTTTCCATAAAGGATTAAAGCACCAGAGTCCCAAATCATCGCAGATAATCTGTATTCTTGTTGCCTGATAAACAGATTCAACAGCCCCGGCTACAACACCTTCAATATCAAATTTAACCTTAGCCTCCTTAATTGCTTTTTTTAACTCTTTCAATTCTTTTTCTTTCTCTCCCTTTGTTGTTTTCTGTATTAATGGTAACCCAATAGCCTTTGCCTGCATTTCAGCGAGGTTTATATTGGGAGTGTGAAACATATAGCTTTCTTTATTCTTAGAAACAATTGAAATCAAACAAACTACCTTATCTTTCTCCATAGCTTTAAACAAAGCATATGTTGAATCCTTCCCTCCCGAAAACAATACCCCCAATTTCATAAAGATCTTATTTTATACCTAATTTAAAAGGTTTTTCAATTTAAAACAAAATTATTAAATACAAGCATCTTCAAAAATAAAATAATGAAAGCTTCAGACGTAATAAAAGATCTTCAGAAAATAAGTAACCCAGAAAAGGCTAAAATTCTTCAAAGATTCTTTAAAACAGGAAAAGGGCAGTATGGAGAAGGGGACATATTTCTAGGCATAACTGTTCCAGAGCAAAGAAGGATAGCTAAAAAATACAAAGCCCTTGATTTAAACGAAATCCAAAAACTACTCCTTTCAAAAATTCACGAACACAGGCTAACAGCTATTTTAATATTAACCTATCAATTTCTAGAATCAAAGGAAAAGATAACCAAGTTCTACCTTAAAAATACCAAATATATAAATAATTGGGATTTAGTGGATTTATCAGCAGATAAAATCCTTGGAGAATACCTAATAGACAAAAACAAAGATATTCTCTACAAACTAGCAAAAAGCAAGAACCTATGGGAAAAAAGAATTTCAATAATTGCAACATTTAATTTCATAAAGAACAATAAATTCGAAGATGCACTAAGAATAAGCGAGATTTTATTAAATGACAAGCATGATCTGATTCACAAAGCAGTTGGTTGGATGTTAAGGGAAATAGGTAAAAGAGACCTGCAAACAGAAGAAGGATTTCTGAAAAAATACCACAAACAAATGCCAAGAACAATGTTAAGGTACGCAATTGAAAGATTTCCTGATAAAAAAAGAAAATTTTATATGAAGAAATGAAAAGGATAGATGCAATATATAAAATTCTTGAAAAAGAAACAAAAAAGTATAAGATCCCAATAGCTGAAAAATTCGGAAAGCGGAACCCTTTTAGGGTTTTAATAAGTTGTTTACTAAGCCTAAGAACAAAAGATGAAACAACAGCTAAAGCCAGCATAAAATTATTCAGTAAAGCAAAGAATTGCCAAGAAATGTTAAAACTAACTAATAAACAAATTGAAAGATTGATCTATCCAGTGGGTTTCTATAAAACAAAAGCTAAAAGAATAAAAGAAATTTGTAAAACATTAATAAAAGAAAATAATGGAAAAGTTCCAGATAATGAAATAGGGTTATTAAAGCTAAAAGGGGTGGGAAGGAAAACCATGAATATTGTTAGAACAGTTGCATTTAAACAAAATGGTATAGCAGTAGACACCCATGTTCATAAAATATCAAACAGAACAGGGTTAATTAAAACAAAAACTCCTGAAGAAACAGAATTCGCACTTATGAAAATTCTTCCCAAAAAATACTGGATAAAATGGAATTACTTCTTAGTTGTTTGGGGCCAGAATATTTGCAAACCAATTTCTCCATTTTGCAGCAAATGCCAAATAAACAAACATTGTGATAAAATGGGAGTCAAAAAAAGC
This sequence comes from Candidatus Woesearchaeota archaeon, assembly GCA_017609525.1. Classification (GTDB taxonomy): domain Archaea; phylum Nanobdellota; class Nanobdellia; order SCGC-AAA011-G17; family JACPNG01; genus JAFCDT01. Next base: position 11,841 of record JAFCDT010000016.1, read on the forward strand.
AGATGAAATCAATATCAATTTTAGGAAGTACTGGTTCAATAGGAACTCAAACTTTAGAGGTCATAGACCGTTTAGGGTACAAGGTAGTGGGACTAAGTAGCAATAAAAATCTTAAATTATTGGAAAAACAAATTGAAAAGTACAAGCCATTAGAGGTCGCAGTTTTTAATAAAGAAAAAGCTGATGAGTTAAAAGAAAAAGTAGATATTCCTGTTAGTAGCGGTTTAAAGGGATTAAACAGAATAGCGACACTAAATGAAGCCGATACAGTAGTAAACTCTGTTGTTGGGAGTATTGGATTGATACCTACAATAAAATCCATTAAATCCAGAAAAAATATTGCTCTAGCTAACAAAGAAACCTTGGTTTGTGCTGGGCACATAATAATGGGTTTAGTCAAGAAAAATAAGATTAGTTTAATGCCAATTGATTCTGAACATTCTGCATTATTTCAGTGTTTAAACGGTGAAAACAGAAAAAAAATTAAGCAATTAATTTTAACTTGTTCTGGAGGGGCATTTAGAGACAAAACAAAGAAACAATTAGAGAAAGTTAAGGCAAAAGACGCCCTAAAGCACCCCACATGGAATATGGGATCTAAGATTTCAGTAGATAGTGCCACACTAATGAATAAGGGTTTAGAAGTTATTGAAGCAAAATGGTTATATGATATAGATTATAATAAGATAAGTGTTACAATACATCCTCAATCAATAATCCATTCTATGGTTGAATTTAATGATAATAGCATCATTGCTCAATTATCTGTTCCATCAATGAAACTGCCCATAGAATATGCATTAACTTATCCAGATAGGGAAAAAGGGATTGTTAAACAATTAGACTTTTTTAAAGTCAAAAAACTTACTTTTAGAAAACCAAATTTGAAGTTATTTGAGTGTTTAGATTTAGCATACAAAGCCGGCAAAATAGGGGGGAGTATGCCTTGTGCAGTAAATGCAACAAATGAAGTCTTAGTTAAGAAATTTCTGGAAAATAAAATTGGTTTTTTTGATATTGCGAGCAATATTAAAAAGATAATGAAAGAACATAATCCAATCAAAAATCCAAGTATAGAAGAAATTCTAAATGTTGATAAAAAGATTAGGAAAAGAGTTGAAAAGATGATAATATAAAAATGAAACAATTAGTTAATGAAATAAAGAACCTGCAAAAATCAAAAATCAGAAATAAAATCAGAAAAAGATTAAATGAGTTTAAATCCTTTAAGAATAAAAATAATCGGGCTTGGTTCTCTGAATTATGTTTTTGTATTTTAACAGCGAATTCAAAAGCAGAAACAGCAATTAAAATTCAAAAAGAAATAGGTAATAATTTCCATACCCTGAATCAAAAAGAAATTAAAGAATGTATAAAGAAAAATAAACACAGATTCTATAACAATAAAACAAGGTATATAATGGAAGCAAGAAAATATTCCAATATAAAATCAATAATAAAGAAAGAAAAAAACCCAAGAGAGTGGCTTGTCCAAAATATCAAAGGTCTTGGCTATAAAGAAGCCTCCCACTTTTTAAGAAACATTGGTTATAAAAATTTAGCCATTCTTGATAGGCATATTTTGAATTTAATGTTGGAAAATAAAATATTAAAAGAAAAACCAAAAGTAATGAATAAAAAGAATTATATCAAAATCGAAGAAAAGTTTAGAAATATTGCAAACAATCTCAACATGGATCAAGCAGAACTCGATCTTTATATGTGGTACATTAAAACTAACAAAATTTTAAAATAAAGTATCTTCCCCACAACAAATAAACTTATATCCAAGGTTAAGGGATTTAAACCCATAACAACCACAATAATGGTTGAGCGTTTATGTGAAAGATGCAAAAGAAAGCATTAACAATATGAGCAGAGAAAATATCATAATTGTGTTTTCAAGGAGGTAAAAAATGAATAAAACAGAAGAAAACCTAAAAACAGCCTTTGCGGGCGAAAGCCAAGCAAGGAACAAATACGATTTTTTCGTAAAAGTCGCAAGAAAAGAGGGTTATCATTACATCGCTAAGATTTTTGAAGAAACAGCACTAAACGAAATGCAACACGCAAAAGATGAATTTAAACTTCTAAAAGGCATCAACGATACAAAAGCAAATCTAAAAGCAGCAATTGAAGGAGAACATTATGAAAATACAGAGATGTATCCCAACTTTGAAAAAGATGCTCAAGAAGAAGGAAACAGTGAAGCTGCCAAATTATTTAGAGAAATAGCAAAAGTAGAAAAAGAGCATGAAGAAAGATACAAAAAATTATTAGAAATGGTTGAAAACGGAACAGTGTTCAAAAGAAATAAACCAATAAGATGGAAATGCAGTAAGTGCGGATATATTCATGAAGGAACAGAACCCCCTGAAGAATGTCCATCTTGTAAACATCCAAAAGAATATTACGAACCAGAATGTATGTGTTTTAAAGAAGGATGTGAAATTTGTAATTGAGGTGATATAAAATGACTAAAATAGGAGAAATATATAAATGTGAAATCTGTGGCAATGTTGTTTCTGTTGCTCAAGAAGGAGTGGGGACACTCGTTTGTTGTAATCAAAACATGAAATTATTAGAAAAACAGAATATTGATAAAGAAGGAAAAGAAAAACATGTGCCTGTTTTAAGTATGGAAGGAAACAAAGTTACTGTGAAAGTTGGTTCCATAGAACATCCAATGGAAGAAGAACATCACATTGTGTTAATACAAATACTAAAAGACAACAAAGTAATAAAAGAAAAAAGATTATATCCTGGAGAAAAACCAGAAGCAATCTTTTTATTGGAAAACACAGAAGGGATCAAAGCAAGAGAATTTTGTAATCTACATGGCCTATGGATTAATTAATCACTGTATGCAGAATAGGAAAAGTTTTAAACTAAAAAGAATAAGGTTTTAAAGGGGTGATAAGAATTTATCTTAAAAATGCCGCCATAATTGTTACTGGTGCTTCTCGAGGAATAGGAAAAGAAATTTGTATGTTTCTAGCAAAAGAGGGAAGTAATGTTGTTGCAGTTTCTAGATCCAAAGCAGATGTTGTGGATGAGATAAACAAACAAGGTGGAAAGGCCCTTTATGTTAAAGCAGATGTCTCAAATGAAGTCCAAATGGAGAATGTATTCGTAAAGGCCAAGAAAAGATTCAGAAAAGTTGATGGTTTAATAAATAATGCAGGAGTTCTATTTCATAAACCTTTAGATAAAACCACTTTTAAAGAAATTGATTTAATGTTAAATGTAAATATCAGGGGCACAATTATTGGATGCAAACTAGCTAAAAAACATATAAAAAAGGGATAAGTATTAATGCAGCTTCTGTTGCTGGTTTGCCGCACCATGGACAAAAAGATCTAGCTACGTATAATGCTACTAAATTTGGAATCATTGGTCTAACAGAAGCCCTAGGAAAAGAATTCAAACCAAACATAAAAGTCTATGCTGTTGCTCCACACAGGGTCGCAACAGGAATGAGTGGTTTTAGGGGAAATCCACCAAAAGCAATAGCAAGAGTTTACATTAAAGTATTAAAAGAAAAGGCAGGAATAAAACCCGGTCAGCATATTATCGCAGGAACACTCAAATGTGCAAATACTAGGAAATGTCTTTCCTAGAAACCTTTAAAAATAAAAAAATCTTTAAATTTAACATGGATAAAAAAAAGAGGGAAAATAATAAACATCCAGTATTAAAGACAAAACTAACTTTAGGCCAAAGAGCATCTGACAGGTTAACGGCATTTGTAGGAAGTTGGGGATTTATTATTGGTGTTTTTGTTTTTCTTGCCATATGGATGTTTATAAATGTTCAGATGGTTAGATACAAATGGGATCCATATCCATTTATTCTTCTTAATTTTGTTTTATCTTGTTTAGCAGCAATACAGGCTCCAGTAATCTTAATGAGCCAGAACAGAGAAGCAGAGAGAGATAGATTAAACCTCAAATACGATTACCAAGTAAACAGGAAAGCAGAAAGAGAGATTCAAGTCATACAAAGAAAATTAGAGAGCATTCACAGATTATTAAGAAAGAAAAAAAAATAACTAACTCTTTATCTTCTTTTTAATTAATAAAACTTCCTAAAATTAATGTTATTATACCAACAGCAAAACAATAGTAACTAAAATATCTAAATTTTCCTTTTTCTATTATTCTTAATAAAAACTTTAAAGAAATATAACCTACAAGGATAGAAACCAAAACACCAACAAAAGAACTCATCAAGTCTATACTCCCAAGATCTCCAAACTCAAAAATTAAACCGCCAACCACAGCTGGAATTAATAATAAAAAAGAAAACCTGGCTACTTTTTTTCGTTCAATCCCCAGCAGCATTCCTGTACTAATTGTTGTGCCGCTTCTGGAAACTCCGGGTATTAAAGCTACTCCCTGCATCAAACCAATCAAAAAAGAACTTTTATAATTTAATTTTTTATTTCCTCTTTTATTAGAAAAAAACAATAAAACTCCTGTAAATAAAAAAGCCACCCCAATTGCCTTTAAATTAGTAAAAAATCCAACAAATAGGTCTCTAAAAAAATAACCTATTAGTCCGGTTCCCATACTTCCAATAACAATAAAAATTGCTAATCTAAAATAATCGCTTTTAATATCCCACCTAAAAACTGCTTTTAAAATTTTTAAAATATCTTTATAAAAAACCAACAAAACAACTATCAAGGTTCCAAAATGAAGTAAAATATCAAATAAAACAGGAACCTCTAAACTAAATAAATTCTGAAACAGAGCCAAATGTCCAGAACTACTTACTGGAAACCATTCAGTCAATCCTTGTATTAAACCTAAAAATATTGCTTGTATTAAGTTCATAACATTATTTTTACTAAAGACTATTTAATTATTTCTCATCTAATTTGTATAAACCACAAAGTAGTTACATATAGAAAAATTTATAAAATATTGCAACAAAATAATGTTACAATGAATTTATTCACAATAAAAACACAACCAATAGTAACCTTTGAGATAGGGGATTTGGGGTTTGGAAGACCAAGTTTAATATCAAAAGGAACTATTGACTCAGATGCACCAGATACTGTGGTGGGTATTGCTCTTAAACCCGAAGGGTTGGCTTATTGTTTTAATCTTGATTTAAATGGAAATTATGGTTCTAGTCTTCAACTAGCTTTAGGTAAAATAATGTACAGATTTGATGGTCCAGAAGGAATACAATTTCTTCTTTACGGCGCCCATCCTCATAAGAAACACACTGACGAAAGCAAAAAGATCTTAAGGGAAGTAAAAGATACTCTTACAGATAGGTTAACAAATTCAGGTTTTTCACACATAGTATTTCACGAGAAGTTTGGAGAACCAAATGCGATGACTCATGTTTTATGGGATGTATCAAAAATGAGAGATCTTTCATGTTGTCAAAAAATAATGATAGGTGGAATTCCTCTTAGTCTTCCAATAATAGATTATTAAACAAATAAATCAACCTGCCAAAGATTATTCAAAAATCCTTCTTTCTTCAGCTCATCAACAACATAGTATACTTCCTTATCCATAATTTCAAATTTATCCTCGATTTTTTCCAAAAAGTTATCTAAATCCTTTAATTTATAAAATACAGCTTCAACTAAAAAATCAAAACCATTGCCTAATGAATAAACTGAGTTAACCAGATTATTGTTAACAAGGTATTCCTTTAATCCACTTTTATCTTTTTTATCAACCTTCAGAAACAAGCTTGCTCTTACCTCTAAGCCCAACTTGTTAAAGTTAATTAAAGCAGTAGGTTTTATTATTTCATTTTTCTCCTGCCATCTTAACCTATCAAATATTGTTGAGACAGGAACTTTAATCTTTTTACTCATAGTGGTTAAAGGCTCCCTACCATACTCTCTTAAACTAGCAATAATTTTCAAATCTTTTTTATTCATTCTTACCTCCAAAAAGTTCTTTTAATCATCTTCTAACCATCAAAAAGCGAACTCATTATATATATTTTTTCTATATATTATAATAATTAATTATAATATTATAATGATTGAGAAAAATTTATATATTAGTATTTCCTATCAAAATATATGAAAAGAAAAATAGCAAAAATAGGTCCTAGCACACTAATGGTCTCTCTACCCAGCAAGTGGGTTAAAGATCATGGTTTAAACAAAGGAGATGAAATAGAACTAAAACAAGAAAAAAATCAAATAATATTAACAACTCATAAAAAAGTCCAAGCAACAAAAACAACAATAGATGTTTCAAACCTTCCTTCTTCATTAATATGGCACTATCTTAAATCAACCTATAGGCAAGGAACAGACGAAATAAAGGTTTTCTTCAAAAATGAGCAAATTAAGGAGCTTAAAACAAATCAAATTCTCAAAACTCGCGAACTAATACAAATAATTTCTGATCAGCTTATTGGTATGGAAATAATAAAAGAAGAAAAAAATTATTGTATTCTTAAAGAAATTTCAGAAATTAAAGAAAAAGAATTTGAAAACATCCTGAATCGGATTTTTATTTCTTTGATAAATCTCATCGAAACCTCTTTAGAAGCAATAAAAAATAAAGATAAACAAACAATTGAGAATATTTTCAGGTTTACAGACAAAAACATAAACAAATTTAGTGATTTCTGTATGAGAATTCTAAACAAAACACAGCACAAGAATTCAAACTCATACTATCTCATTGTAGCATACCTAGAAGAGATAGGAGATAATTTTATAAGAATCAATCAAAGCATATACAAAAATTTTAATAAAGAGGCAATAGAAAAATACAGAGAAATGGGAAAAGTATTAAAACTATTATACAAAACCTATTACAATTTTAACAAAGAATCTCTCCTTGGTTTTTATGAAAAAAGGGATCAAATAAGGAAAAAACTAACAAAAAAAGATCCCCCTATCATTCTAATGAGGATTATTCTCAATTTAATGATAGAAATAATTAACGCTAAAATAACTATAAATGAACAAGAAGCTTCTTCTTAAACAACTAACTTCTGGAATGTGTCTCCAACATACAACAAGCAATCTCTTTCACTAACACTTAACTCCTTTCTCCAATCCTCAACAACCTCCCCAAAAGTAGCCGAATGGGATAACACACGATTTTTATTGTTAATATCTTCTATCCCGTATTTAATATTCGAACCAATATATCTGCCCGAAGCAAATGCCAAACAAAATAACAATTTTCTAATATTTGCTTCAAGATTGCTTGCCAAGTATTCTATAAGTGAATTTCTTTGTGATCTGTTTACGGTTTCATGGGCAACATATCTGCCAAAATCTTCTTCAGCACAGCTAATTCCGCCCAAAGCATCGATAAGAGAAACAATGTCTCCTTGAACAACATTATACCTAATAAAATCTTTATGTATAAAATCAGAATCTCTTGAATCATTAAGGTCAGATAAAATGGGTTCAAACCAGTGTCCAATACTTTCCCTTTGGGATTCATCAGAGATTCTTTTTAATACTTTTTTATAAAACTCTTTTACAAAATCTGTTCTCATCTCTTCTGGATTTAGGCCATGATTTACTAAATTATCTAAACTACCTCTTGACCTTTCATGTAATTCAGAAACTAAATTCAAAGCCATTAGGTCCATCTCATACCAGTTTTCCTCATTAACAATCTCAGCTAAATTTTTATCTCCAACATAAGAATAGAGGGCATAAAATCTCCTTTTAAGATCTTTTAAAACACGAGCTTTCTCATTCTCACCTAAATGTTTAACTAATTCTTCAATATCAAAGACTCCAAGAAGTTTTGAGGATTTGCCACAATAATCAAATAAATCATTTATAAATCTCATCACATTGGCCTGGCTATATATCTCTTCCCCGATGTCGCTTCTTTTGGCAACACAAAAATTAGATAAATATTCAATATCAAATATTCCAACCTCCTGTTTACTTTCTCTTAATGGTTTAAAATCTTCTGCATGTTTTGGGATAAAATCATTAAAGAATTTTGTAAACTCTTTCATTGCAGCAGAAGAATAACCAAATTGGTCCAAGACATACCCTTTGATAAATTGCAAACCAATGGCATTTGGGTCTCTCTTTA
>JAFCDT010000060.1 GCA_017609525.1 Candidatus Woesearchaeota archaeon
CTCTTGACCAATAACAAAACTAGCAAAAACAATCAGCATCAAAACAAAAATAATTTTCTTCATTTTCTCACTCCAAAGATAAAGATATACTCTAAATCATCAATCAGAGATTTTTCATCAGTAATCGCATAAACAGATAAACCCTTTGCATCAAAAATCTGGATGTCCATATCACTGCTGGCTATAAAACTCAAGTCTCTTACAAATGGATTCTCAATCTCCTTCAATACTAAGTCTTCAACAGACTCGTGTATATATTTAAACCTAACATTGTAAGCATATTCAAAATCATCACTCAAATCAAACTCCCTTCCCCCATAATTAACCTTCATAGAATACTTTACTTTAACATTGGTTGCATCACCAAAATCAATTCTAACACTTGGTTTATTAACAACCACATTTAAGTTATCAGGAACAATCAAACAATCAGCAAGTTTCTCATTAAACAGTCTATAATAATTCTGTTCAATCTCATTCATGCTCAACAGCCTGTTTTCGCCAGCATCTGCCAAATAAACAACTCTAACATCGCCCAAATTCAGGCTATCTTCTGGAATTTCATAATATCCACCCTGTAAACCAAGTAAAAGCAAACTCAGGGTGCCAGAATTTTCAACACATCGGTCCCTGCTCTCCTTAAACTTCAAAACATTATGGGGCAGACTAATTTCCTTAGTGGAAACAGTAAAGTCGCCAAAATAATAGCTAACCAAAGCAATAACAATTAAAATAACTATCGCTAAAGCAATAAAAATAGTAACCTGCCCTCTTTTCATCATTTATTTAAAATAAAAAGGATTATTTAAACATTTCCAAATTTAGAGATCTTTAACTAACTCATTCACTACCTCAACAGCCTTTAATTCAGAAATATCATTAGCTATAACCTCTTTTCTGTCCATCATTTCATTTTTTACAACTCTTCCACTAACAACCAATTGTTTACCTAAAACATCTGCTCTTATTTCATTAAAATCACTGCCTTTAATGTTCTCAGAACTAAGACCTAAAACCTTTCCAACATTCTCTCTAAAAGCAACTACCCGAATACTATCGCTTCCATCATCTAAAAAGAAATTCATTATTGGCACCTCAACAGCCGTAACATCCCCATGTGTTGCACACTTCCCATCAATTTTCTTATTACATTCAGGACATGCATTGTAAAACCTGGGTTCAAATATTTGCACAACGGTTCCATTAATCTCAGAAAACTCGCCAACATTTAAGTCTGAAATCTTTTTTCTTTGTCGTTGTGGTTTAAATTCACCAACCTCAATGTTCTCACTGCTGGATTCAATCTTGGAGTCTTTGCCTAAATGGATTTCCTTAAAACCATTGTTATTCCTAACATAACCATTTGTTACTTTAACAACATCCCCTTCCTTAAAATTATTTAAAGAATCGATAACCTTTGTATCCCAAACAACAGCCATAATGCTTCCAGTTTCATCACCCACCATAAATCTGACAACCTTTCCTTCTCCCCTTTCTGTTTTAAATTCTCTAACCTCGTATTTTCTTAACATTTTTCCAGTTAAATCAACATTTCTGGCACCCACAAACAAATCTTTAATCTTAAAATCTTTTTTTTCTAAATCAAAAACCTTGACGCCCAGTTCATTAGCAATTATATGGGCAGCACCCTCTTTGCTAATTAAATCATTTAGCTGTTTTAATTTCTCGCCAACCTTAGTCTCAATCTCTTCTTTAGTAATTCCTTTTTCATCTACGATTTTTTGTACTATTTCCTCATAATTCATTTTAAACATTTTAATACTCCCTTGGATTAACTATCTTAAAAAAAGGAGGATTGCTCCTTTTTTCAACAATATAGTCATAACCTAACTCTATATTAAAAACTTTATTATAGCTTTTCTGTCTTTTCATATCAATATCTGCCCAACAACTAAACTGTCTAGTACTTCCCACACCATAAAAATAAATTTTAGCAGGATCAGGACATCTTAATTGAACATCTCCAAAGAAAACGCTAATGCTCTCTAGATGCTGGTCAGCATTATTTATTCTTCCACCACCCACATTCTGTACAACAATATTAAACATAACTCGGGTTTTTTGTCCATCACCTGCCCTGCTCAAGATTTTAGAAACACTAAAATCAATAGGGGCATATTTATGGTTTCCTCCCCTTACTTGCAGTTGCTCATTGCCACAATTGCTGATCCTTCTCCTATCTTTTTCATTCAGGGTCATATCTACAATACATGCTTGGCCCTGTCCAGTTGTTTTAGCATTTTGCGTTATAACCTTTGCAATAAAGCTGTCTTCCAGAGCATAATCTTCAACATTCTTCAATACAGGAAAAACTTTTGAGTATTCAATATCATAACTAAAAGGGATAACATTAACAGCTCTCTTGCTTAAATCCTGGAATTGGTCTTCAAGATAATCAGCTGCTCTTAAATTAGCTTGTTCAAAATAATCCATATTGCTGTCCTGGTAATCATCAGAAATCTGAACTTCAACACTTACATCATCATTATAATAATTTTCTAAAGTTAGATCAAAGCTAACAGGTGTTTTCATTTCAATAATATCCCTCCCC
>JAFCDT010000017.1 GCA_017609525.1 Candidatus Woesearchaeota archaeon
AGCATTGTGGGTTAAAGCACCATCCACGCTAATGCCATAAAAAAGTTCAACCATGTTATTTATTTCAAATAAAGCAATCATAGTCTTCCCAGTAAGATTTTGATCTGGATCTATTGTAGCATATATCTTATTTTTGCTTAACAGATCTTTTCTAAATTCACCTGCAGGAAAACTTTCGATCTCCCTTGGACCATATCTCGAGTTTAAAAAACTAGGTTCTTTTGCATTGTTAATGTACAGTATAGTTCTATAAAAAGTATTGTTGCCAATTTTTATTTCTTGAACATCAAACCCATTATATTCGTATCCGACAGGTTTAGTTTTAAAAAAGATAATCGCTATAAACACAGCCAATAGAATAAATAAGAATACAATTACAATGGCCGCCTGTTTTTCAGCTTTCATATTCCATATAGATTAAGTATGATCTTATCAACAACTTTTATAAGATCCTTTTCATCTCCTTGTATTATTAAACAGTTCTGATCAAAACGACTTACAGGTACTCCTTCTTGAATTATTATCACTACTGTGTCCTTGTCTGCATTTCCACAGTCCTTAATGGGAATATTTTCCCTTACAGATACCTCTTCATCATATGTGGCAAGAATAGGTTTTATCGGAAAAGGAATAAACTTAAAATTAATGGGAATATAGTCTTTATAAGAAACATATATTTTTTTAACATTTCCAAAATAAACATCATCAATTTTGATATCTTCTAAAGATTCTGGATAACTTTCTCCTCACTATCATTCCCTCCTTGTAAAACACTTAAAACCATAATAGAAATTAAAAAAAGGCCAATTCCAATGACCCCATACTTCTTAACTTTTGATTCTTTTCTTCTCCTCTTTGGTTTTACTTTCATGTTTCTTTTGGGATATTCTTTCTTTAAATGTTTTTCTAGAACAAACTAGGAGTAATATACACCTCAACCAATGCGGCAAAGACCAAAAGCACAACAGCCAAGATAATTAAGTCAATAGAATCCATAAGCACATGCCTAAATTCTTTAGTTTCTACCTCATGCCGTATAACAGCAACAGATATAATTCCTCCTGCTAATCCTCCCACAAAGTAAGCAGCTATTTCAAAAACACCATGAGTCATATATTTAAAAAAACCAAAAGAAAAGATGTGGAAATATCCAGCTAACTTAGTCAAGCCCAAGGCTCCAGCATAATCTCCCAAGTTATTCCTTACAAATGTTCCAATAGCTCCAGAAATAACAGAAGCATTCCAAGTCAGGATAAAAATGGCGCCCGCACCATAAAAAAATGAGAAAAATATAGTAAAGAGTAAAACCTTAATATTGTTAGCAAAAATCTGACCCAGAAAAGATTCAGCAAAAAAATTCCCCACAATCTGAGAATTAATACTTTTAATTGTAGACAGCTGTGCAGAAAATAATGTTTGAGTTAATTCCGCAGGTAAAAAAACATACCATAAAGACAATGACACAACAAAACCTAAAAACAAGAAGATCAAATATGATAGTGCTCTGCCATGCTCTTTTAACAAAATACTTTCTTTGATTATTGAATCATCTTTTTTTTCTTCATATTTGATTGTTTTATACAACAAAGGAATGCAAGCAAAAACAGTTAAAAATACCATAATAAGGCTTGATTGTTCTTTAAATATCCAAAGACCAAGGATGACCGCAATAGAAGAAAACAATACTCCGAACCAAAACATCCTTGTTGGTTTTGCTTCTGCTTGGGCCGGCCCTATCAAGGATTCAAGAACCATAAAAATGGTTTTTTTAATTTTATATATATATGTTTGGTGTAACTTGGGAATAATTAAATGCACAATAAAATTTTTAGTAAAAAAACTTATATACTATAATACTTCTTTAATTGCAATGTCCTTCAATAAAATCTGCAAAGATATTAAATCATTAAGAATACAAGGTGCAGAGAATATAGCTAAAGCAGGAATAAAAGCATTAAGAATAAGAAACGATTCAAAAGCAATAAGAAAACTTATTTCTCAAAGACCAACAGAACCAGCATTAAGAAACACAATAAAATTCATAAAAGATGATCCCAAAAAACTTGGAAAATTAGCATTAAAACATTTCAAGGAATCCAATAAGATCATTTCAAAATACGGAGCAAGACTAATAAAAAAGAATTCAACAATTTTTACCCACTGCCATTCAAGCGCCGTAATTAAAATTCTCAAAGAAGCAAAGAAAACAAAAAAATTCCAGGTATACAACACAGAAACAAGACCTTTGTATCAGGGAAGAACAACAGCTAAAGACTTATTAAAACTAAAAATACCTGTAACACACTTTATTGATTCTGCAGGAAGAATTGCAATTAAAGATTGTCAGGCATTATTCTTTGGAGTAGATGCAATAACCTCAGATGGAAAAGTAGTGAACAAAATAGGAACAGAAATGTTTTGTGAAATAGCTTTTAAATATGATATCCCCGTTTACTTTTGTACAAATTCTTGGAAATTTGATCCTGACACAGTTAGAGGTTTCCAGGAAAGAATAGAAGAAAGACCTCCAAAAGAGATATGGCCAGATGCACCCAGAAAACTAAAAATAAAAAACTACGCATTTGAGTTTATCAAACCCCAGCTAGTAACCGCAATTATCTCTGAACTAGGAGTATACAAGCCACAAACATTTATACAAGAAGTTAAAAAGACCTATCCCTGGATGCTATGAAAAGATTGATTTGTTTTGACCTTGATGGAACGCTGCTTCATTCTCATAATGCTCATTCCTTGGCATTTAAAAAAGCATTAAAAAAACTAAAATTGCCAACAAAGACCCACAAATTCATACAATCACAATTTGGAAAACCAAAACAAGAAGTAGCAAAGGCTATTGCACCAAAACAAAATAAAACAATCCAAAATCTAGTACTAAAATGGCACGACTATTATCTTTACAAAGAAACAAAGAAACACACAAAAAAAATAAAAGGAGTAATCTCTACTTTAAAGAAGTTAAAAAAGAATTATAAACTTGGAATTGTTTCTAATTGTAAACACAGCAACATTATCCTTTTGCTTAAGGCCGCAAAACTATCACCAAAACTTTTTGATGTGATTATTGGCAACGATGATGTAAGACATTCAAAACCAGCTCCAGATGAAATACTCAAAGCAGAAAAACTAACACACGCAAACGCAGATTACATGGTAGGGGACACAATATATGACATAATTGCTGCTAAAAGAGCAAAAGCAAAAGCCATAGTGGTATTAACAGGCAATCAACCAAGAAAACTATTAAAGTCAAAGAAACCATTCAAAATCATAAAATCAATACATGACCTTCCAAATGCATTAAAATGATACCGGAAATAATAAAGATAATTGCAATAGTTCTTTTAATTATATTTATAGTAAAAACAACAAAATTCATATTCAAATCAATTATTTTTATAGTCCTCCTCCTTTTTGTTTTAAGTTTCTTTTATCCAAGTTTTCCACTTGAACATGTAAAAGAATCCTTTAAGTTAGGAGTAAAAGAAAAAGTAGCTGAAAAAATGGAAGAATCAAAAGAAATAGCAGAATGTAAATTGAAACAAGGAATATGGCAAACAAATTCAAAAGGAAATAAGTTTTGTAATCTACCAACGCAAGATCAAAACAAGACATGTTTTAATTCAGATGAATGCGAAGGTCTTTGCATAGCCGATAACGAAACCACAGGACATTGCCAGGATTATAACTATATCAAAGGGTGTTTTAAAATTTTAACAAATCAAACAAAAGATAAACAAGAAGAAATTTGTTTCGATTAAAAATGCAACAATATATAGATCTTAAACATAGGCCCAAAAAAACAAATGTAATAGCAGAATACTACTTAGAACCAAACAGGATATCATTAGAGAAAGCAGCCAACCATGTGGCGGGGGAGTCTTCTATTGACACATGGTCAGATATTAAAACCCTTTCTCCCAAAATAATCAAAAAACTAAGACCATATGTTTTCTCAATAAATAAAAAACAAAAAATAATCAAAATAGAATACCCAACAGAACTTTTTGAAAAAGGAAACATTCCACAAATTCTAAGTTCCTTGGCAGGAAACATATTTGGAATGAAGGCGGTAAGAAGCCTTAAACTACTAGACATACATTTTCCTGAAAAAATAGTCAAAAGTTTTAAAGGGCCAAGATATGGGATACAGGGAATAAGAAAATTAACAAAAATAAAAAAAAGACCTTTAATTGGAACAATAATAAAACCAAAACTAGGTCTTACTGCAAAAAAACATGCTAAACTTGCATATCAAGCATGGGTGGGTGGGGTAGATACAGTAAAGGATGATGAAAATTTAACTTCTATGATTTTTAATAGGTTCAAGAAAAGGATTGATTTAACATTAAAAATGAAGAGATTAGCAGAAAAAGAAACAGGGGAAACTAAAATTTATATGCCAAACATTTCAGCAGAAACAACAGAGATGATAAAAAGAATGAACTATGTTCAAAGAAAAAATGGAAATTATATAATGGTTGATGTCCTAACAGTTGGATTTTCTGCATTACAAACAGTAAGAAACAAATCAAAGTTACCAATACACGCCCATAGGGCAATGCACGCAGCATTAACTAAAGATAAAAAACACGGCATTTCAATGTTAGTCCTCGCTAAACTTGCAAGATTAATCGGTGTAGATACTTTACACGTTGGCACTGCTTTTATAGGAAAAATGTTTGAAACAAAAAAAGAAGTCCTAGATACAGAAAGAGAAATAGAAAGACAATATATTAAAAAAAATAGTCATCTATTAGAGCAGAGATGGTACAAGATAAAACCAGTAATGGCTGTAGCTTCTGGCGGACTCAATCCAGTACAAATACCAAAACTAGTAAAGACAATGGGAAATAATGTTGTGTATAATTTTGGAGGAGGAATTCACGCACACCCCCTAGGAACAGAAGCAGGAGCAAAGGCAGCAAGACAAGCACTAGAAGCAGTTATTAAGAAAAAAACATTAAAACAGTACTCTAAGAATCACAATGAATTAAAACTAGCATTAGAAAAGTGGTCTAAATAGCATTTAATTTAATACCATACCTTAAAAAATCTTTTCTTAACTTTTTATAATTTTTAAAATGAATCACATTCATTCCAATCTTTTTTGCAGGAAGAATATCATCTGTTCTTTTGTCCCCAATCATTATTGCTTCTTCTGGTTTACATCTAGCAATCCCAAGCAACCTTCTAAATAAACCCAAATCTGGTTTAATCTTCCCTGTTTTAAAAGAAAATAAAGGATAATCAATAAATTTTAATAAAGGAGTTGCTTTCTTTAAGTATTTTACATCAAAAACACTGCTATTAGACAAAAGACCGATTTTATATCCTTTCTTTTTTAGTTGCTTTAGCATTGGTAAGGTATGGGGATAAAGTTTTGTTTTAGAATTTGCATAATCCCTTAAACTCATTAATAACCTTACTGTTTCTTTGCTTGTGCCTATCTCAAGATCTTTACATAATTTTTCAAATGCTTTGTATTCTGATTTCCATTTCTTTGTTTGAACAGACTCTTCAAAGACTTTAACTAATCTTTTTTTAGAGAGATGGGGGTGAAACTTTTTTAAGATCTCTGAAGTAATACGATAACTTACCTCCCTATAAGCTAAAGTTTGCCACAAATCAAAGACAACCAGCTTGATCATAAATAAAATAAAGATATTGACCCAATATAAAGCTTTTATTTTAAAAATTTTAAAAACAAAAAACTTATAAAGAATCTATTTGGACTTTTCTTAATTATGAAAGAAGAATTTTACGAAGAAGATCAAAGCGAAAACATCTATTCTGAAGAAGGAAGAGAAGAGCAACTAGAAGATGATGAAATAGATGACATTGAGCAGGGATTCATGCAAGGCTACGAACAAGGCGACAAATTAGCAAAATGTGCCTTATGTGGGAAGATTCTTTCAGATAGGTATGTTGAAGAAGAAATTAATGATGAAACCTACCATTTCTGTTGCGAGCATCATGCAGAACTTTTTATTAAAAAATTACAAAAAGAAGAATAAGTTAATCTCAAAAAATACTTCTCCTAATAAGAACTATAGCTCCTAAAACCACAACAACAAGCATCAATGTGGTTGTAAGTATCATATAATCACTTTCTTTAATTGGACCGCCAGTCAAAACTATCTGCGTTTTTTCTTCCTTCTCTTCCACAGTTATTTCATTCTTTGTTTCTTTTCCAGTTTCCACAGCCTTTTGGATTGGGGGAATGCCGCACAAATCATTGCTGCAGCTTTCATCGCACACGCACCGTCTACAATTGCCATCCAATCTTAATCTTGCAACACCATCTTTAACATATTTAAGATCTATAACAATGGGGTTTATAGTTTTCTCTTTATTATCAGAAATTATTGTTTTAACATTATTCACACAAATGATGGCTTTATCATCTTTTTCATTTAGATTAAGTATAGTAATATTCTTTCCTTGGAATTCATAACTTTCCCCCCTGCTTAGCTCCACATCCATAACTGCTTCGCTAATAGAAACAATAACTAGAATAAATACTAAAATCCACCATTTCATATAGATAATAAATAGAAAAAAGATTATTTAAAAGTTACTAAACCCCAACCTTTATTTCAAATTATCTACTTTCTTCTCAATGAAGTTTAAGATCTTATTAGTTCTGTCTAGTCGATGCAAAACCAAACAGGAATCCATCTTATCTTCTTCATAGGCTTTACACTCTTTTGTACACTCTCTATCTACAAATGGACACTTCATTTAAATCCCTCCTCCTTTTTTAAAATGAGCTTTCCTTTCTTAGCTATGATTAGGATGTTATCCTCTGACTTAAACTTAGCAATATTATTAAATAACTTGGGAATTTTTATAACTCCTTCTTTTATATTTAGGTTAGTTACAACTTCTTTCTCATCCTTTGGACTTAAATTAGACATAACTTCACCATAATCTTTTTTTTGTTTATCTTCCTTAAGGCGTTTTGTTTTTTCATACAAATACTTAGCAACCTTTTTACAAACTTCTTGTTTAGTGGCTTTTGTAATTCCTCTAAGCCCTGGTGAAATATTTACTTCAATTACTGCTGGCCTATTTTCGCTATCTAAAATATCAACTGCACAAATATCGGCATTTATAGCCTTTGCAGCCCTAATTGCTAGCTCCCTTACATCTTCACCAATAGTACATGCTATACCTATACCGCCTGCATGGATATTTGCCCTAACATCCTCTCCAGTTCCCTTTCTTTTCATGCTTGCAACCACTTTATCACCAACAACAATAACCCTTGTGTCAGTAGATTCACTTTCAATATATTCTTGAATATTAAATGCCTGTTTAAAAATATCTAATGTATCTAAAATAGTTCTAGCCGACGTAACAGAATCCGCATACATCACCCCCTTTCCTTGGGTTCCTTCAGGGATTTTCATAATAATGGGGTAATTAACTTCCTTTAAGATTTTCTTAGCCCCTTTTACAGTTGCAGCAAGATATGTAGTAGGTAAAGGAACTTTGTTTCTATGTAATTCTAATAGAGTAAGAAATTTATTATGGGCTAAAGTAAAGCTTTTTGGGGCCAAAGGCATATAACATTTATCAAACAAAGCTCGTGTTAATGATCTTTGTACTAATGCATATTTATAAGATCCCCTAACATAAATACAATCATAATCTTTGAGTTCTTGGCCATCATATAAAACATCAAATCCTTTTGTATTAACTCTTACATCAATCTTTCTTAAGTCTAAATCATCAGCTTCATCAAAGTATTTTTTACATTCTTCAAGAATTTGTGTACTAGTCCACCCTCCCAAACTTATTATTGCTATCTTCATTTTTTACTGGGGTCAACTAAAAATCCCATCTTTAAAATGTTTTGCCCTATCAATACAGGATATTTCATTTTTTTTCTGTCTGTGAGACTAAATGTTGCTTTGATTGGTTTTCCTTTAAGTTTTATACTTGTTTTAATAACCGCCCTTATCTCTTTCCCAACAGCAGACCTAAAAACTCTTGTTTTTAATAAAGGACCCAATTTAAGTCTTGATGCCAATCTAATATCCATGCTGCTCCTGTGTGCACCAGTATCTATCTTGGCAAGAACTTCCTCTTCCCCCTCTTCCCCGATTATCACCACTTTTTCAGTCAAACCAACAACCCTTTTCATATAGTATTGAAATTCTCAATCAATTTTTAAATCTTTCTATATTAAAACTAAAATTTAAAAACTTTAAAATTAAACTCATTTTATGCTTACAGACATTGTACAAACAAAAAACATAATTAATCTAGGTTTTGATGAAATTATAGAAGCTAAAATTCATAAAATAACATCTAGAAATCAAATACAAAAAATTAGAGATAAAATAATTATAATCGAAGGAGGAAAACTAAATCGCGAAATCTTAGAAAATAAAAGAGTCCATATTCTACTTTCTCCTGAAAAATACAAAGAAGAGGACTCTTTGCATCAAAGAAATTCTGGCCTGAATCAAGTTTTATGCAAAATAGCCCAAAAAAATAAAGTAGCAATCGGAATTAACTTCAATGAAATCTTACATTCAAAAAATAGGGCAAAAAGATTAGGAAAAATAATGCAAAACATTAAACTTTGTAGAAAATATAAAATTAGGATGATTTTAGCTACATTTGCTAAAACAAAATCTGACCTAAGAGCCCCAAAAGATCTAATTGCATTTGCCCAATCATTAGGAATGACACCAAAACAAGCTAAAGAATCATTGAATATTAATCTTGTTCTGAAGGATAAAGAAAGCCTAAAAAGAATTAAAAAAATCTAAAACCAAACCTTTATAAATAAAACATCTTACTATTTTTTTGACGAGAGAAAAGGAAATGGAGATTTTTCTCTAAAAGGTGATTAAAATTAAACCTTTAAGTCCCAGTTTAAGGGAAAAAAAGCGCTATTTGGTATATGAAATAACATCAAAAGAAAAAATAACCAAAAATCAAGCAACCACAATACTAAAAAGCGCAATTAAAAGGTATATAGGTGAATTGGGTCTTGCAAAAGCAGGAATAATTTACCTAGATTACAAAAATAATAAAGGGATATTAAGGATGAACAATAAAGAAGTTAATAATGTTAAAGCAGCCTTATCGCTTATTGATAACATGATATTCAAAACAATCTATACAACAGGCTTATTAAATAAAGCACGAAAAAAATTGGAGGTTGAAAAATGCAAGCAATGCAACATCAAATGATGGGTTATGATCGAACATCAACAATGTTCAGTCCAGATGGAAGATTATTACAAGTAGAATATGCTAAAAAAACAGTAAAACAAGGCTCTCCGGTTATTGGAATAATTTGCAGAGACGGAGTTTTATTAGTAGCAGATAAAAGAATCATGGAGAAATTAATAATTCCAAAATCAGTAGAAAAGATATACCAAGTAGATGAGCATATTGGCGCAACAGCTACAGGTTTAGTTATGGATGGCCGAGTCCTTATTGAAAAAGCACAGTTAGTGGCACAACAACATAGGGTTACATTTGATGAACCAATAGACATACTAAGCCTAGTAAAAGAGATTTCAGACACAAAACAAGCTTATACACAGTATGGTGGGGCAAGACCATTCGGAGTTTCTATACTGTTTGCAGGCATTAACGATGAACCAAAATTGTTTGTAACAGACCCAACGGGAATATACTTTGAGTACAAAGCAACAGCTGTTGGTGATGGAGAAACAGAAATAAAAGAAATTTTGGAAAAAAAATACAAAGAATCAATGTCTATAGAAGATGGATTAAAACTATCAGTTATGGCATTAAAAAAAGTTCTTGGAAAAGAATTCCACATAGAAAGAATAGATGGAGCATATATCGCAACACAGGATAAAAAATTTAGAAGAATAGGCAGGGACCGACTTTCAAAATTAGCATAAGATGGTAGATATAGACAAAGCAATTATAGCCAGAATAAAGAAGGAAGGAGAAACCTTCGAGGTATTAGTAGACTGTGATAAAGCAATTGAATTCAAACAAGGCAAGGCAACACTGGATGAAGCATTGGCTACAGAAGAAGTATTTAAAGATTCCAAAAAAGGACTTCATGCATCTGAACATGAAATGGAAAAGATTTTTGGAACACAAGACAACAAAAAAGTAGCCGAAATAATAATTAAAACAGGAGAAATACAACTGACAACAGAACGTAAAGCAAAACTAAGAGAACAAAAAAAGAGAAGAATAATTGATTTATTACACAAGAATGCAATAAACCCAAAAACTAATTTGCCGCATCCAATACAAAGAATTGAATTGGCTTTAAATGAAGCAAAAGTAAAAATAGATGAGTTTAAACCTGCTGAAGATCAATTACAGAATATAGCAAAATCATTAACTGCTATACTACCATTAAAATTCGAAATAAGACAACTGCAGGTTATTATTCCAGCACAATATGCTGCACAAGCATATGGTATATTTAAAAAAATAGGAAAACTTTTAGAAGACCAATGGCAAAATGATGGTTCGTTGCTAGCTAAATTAGAAATACCAGCTGGTTTACAAGAAGATTTAGAATCAGAACTCAATCATTTAATCCATGGACAAGTAGAAATAAAGATAATAGACAGGAGGTAAAAATGACATTAGTAGTAAAAGACAAGAGCATTGTTGTTCCTGGAGAAATACTGGCTCAAGGCATGGATCATGTGCCAGCGCAAGGAACATTCAGAGAAAATGAAAATATAATCGCTTCTCAAATTGGATTAGTCAATATCAATGGAAGACTAATAAAAGTTATTGCACTTTCAGGAAGATATATTCCGAAAGTAGGAGACATGGTTATAGGAAGAATAACTCACATTTCATTTAGCAATTGGGCAGTAGATATTGGCTATGCTTATGAGGCTAACTTATCCCTTAAAGAAGCAACATCCGATTTTATTGCAAGGGGAGCAGATTTATCCCAATACTATGATTATGGTGATTTAGTAACCACAAAAGTTATTGGGGTTAATAAACAAAAAGCAATCGATCTTACTATGAAAGGCCCAGGATTAAGAAAACTAAAAGGTGGAAGAATCATTCAAGTAACACCTTCAAAAGTACCAAGAATAATTGGTAAACAAGGGTCAATGATATCTATTGTAAAAGAAGCAACTAACTGTAAAATTACCGTAGGACAAAACGGGTTGGTTTGGATACAAGGAGAAGAACCAGAAAAAGTAAGATTGGCAGAGAAAGCAATACATAAAATAGATCAAGAAGCCCATAAAGAAGGGTTAACAGATGAGATTTCTAAATTCTTGAAGGAGAAGTTAAAATGAAATACACTAAGAGATTTGACAAAAGAAAATTTGAGGAAATGAGGAAAATAGAAGCCAAAGTAGGAGTGGTTAAAAGGGCAAATGGCTCAGCAATGTTTAGAACAGGAAACACAGTTGCAATTGCCGCAGTTTATGGTCCTCGTGAGCTTCATCCCTCTCACTTAAGAGATTCAGAAAAAGGAATCTTAAGATGATAAATCTAGTTATGCAAAAAGCACTATTGCCTGTATTAGATCTTTCAGAATTTCCAAATACAGTAATAGACGTCTTTGTCGAATTAACTCAAACAGATGCAGGAACAAGATGTGCAGGAATAAATGCCGCAGCATTGGCTTTAGCTGATGCAGGGCTAGCAATGAAAGATCTTGTATCTTCAATTTCTGTAGGAAAGGTTGGAGATAAAGTTGTAGTTGACCTAAGCAAAGAAGAAGAAGACTTTGAAGGAGGTTCAACAGACATTCCAGTAGCTTTTATGCCTAGGACAAATAAATTAACCTTATTACAATTAGATGGCAATGTTAAGAAAGATGAACTAAAACAAGCCTTAGAAATGGCAAAGAAAGCTTGTCAAACAATACAACAAATACAGGTTAAAGCATTAAAAGAAAAATATGGAGAATCAAAATGAACATAAACAAAGAATATATAGAATCTTTATTAATAAAAAACACAAGACTAGACAATAGAAAATTCAAAGAATACAGGAAGATAACAATTGAAACAGATGTTTCTCCAAAATCTGCATTGGGTTCTGCAAGGGTTAAGATTGGCGATACAGAAGTTATTGCAGGAATCAAAATGGATGTAGGAGAACCATATCCAGACACGCCAGATGAAGGGGCAATGATTGTTAATGCAGAGCTATTGCCTTTAGCATCCCCAAAATTTGAAGGCGGTCCTCCTGGAGTTAATGCTATAGAACTATCAAGAATAGTGGATCGAGCAATCAGAGAGTCAAAAGCAATAGATACAAAGAAACTTTGTATTAAGAAAGGAGAGAAAGTATGGATTGTTTTTATAGACATTTACCCAATTAATGACTCAGGGAATTTATTTGATGCAGCATATCTTGCTGCAATAGCAGCATTAAAAAACACCAAGATGGTTAAATATGACGCAAAAACAGAAAAGATAGTATATGAAAAAACAAATAAATCACTTCCTTTGTTAAACCTACCCATTGAATGCACAATAGTAAAAATAAATGATGCATTTTTAGTTGATCCAAACTATGAAGAAGAAGAAGCAATGGATGCAAGATTAACAGTAGCAGTATTAGAAGATGACTCTATTTGTGCAATGCAAAAGGGAGGAGATCAACCACTTTCAATAGAGGAAGTTTTAAAAATGATAGATCTTGCTATAGAAAAAGCAAAGGACATAAGAAAGAAACTATGAAAATAACAAAATATGAAAAAGCAAGGATTATTGGTGCAAGGTCTTTACAGATAGCAATGGGTGCACCCCTTTTATTAAAACTTAAAAAAGACCAGCTAGAGAAAATAAACTACAACCCAATAGAGCTTGCAAAAATAGAGTTTGAAAAGAAAATAATACCCATTACAATAAAAAGACCGCTGCCAATCAAACAAGAAGAATAAAAGAAAATCTTTATATATCTCTTTTTTTCTTTTTATCTATATGAAAATAAAAAAGGTGACAGCAAGAGAAATATTTAATTCTAAGAATCAACCAACAATAGAGGTAACAATAAATAACAAATTTACTGCATCAGCCCCGGCAGGAACCTCAACTGGGAAACATGCAAAAAAACTTTACCCTGTTGGTGGAATAAAAGAAGCAATAAAAGAACTTAAAAGAATTAAAGGAATCATCATAAATGAATTTGAGGATTTAGAAGTTTTAGAGGAGATTACAAAAGATCTTGGAGCAAATCCAACAATTGCATTGGAATTTGCAGCACTAAAAGCATTAAGCAAAAACAAAGTATGGCAATTCTTAAATCCATATGCAACTAAAATCCCCACCCCCCTAGGAAACGTTGTTGGGGGAGGAGCGCATTTTAAGGGCAAGGCATCAGACTTCCAGGAGTTCCTATTAATTCCAAGAACAAAGAAATTCTTTAATGCAGCTCTTGCAAATGAGTTGATTCATAACAGGATCAAAAGAAAATTTAATCCAACACAAAAAACATATGAAAATGCTTGGGTTCTTCCATTATCAACAAAGGAAACACTAGAGTTTCTAACTGATTTTCTTTCTGACATGTCAAAAGAATTAGGATTTAAAATAGACCTTGGTCTTGATGTTGCTGCTTCTTCATTATGGAAAGGTCACAGTTATGTTTATGACAATTTTTCCAAAGAAGAACCAAAAAAACAACTTTCCCCAAGAGAACAAATTGAATTTATTAATCTCATCACAAGAAGATACAATCTAGCCTACATAGAGGATCCCTTGCATGAAGATGATTTTGATGGTTTTGCCAAAATTAAAGGATTTGCTGTTGGCGATGATTTAAT
The DNA here is from genome assembly GCA_017609525.1 of Candidatus Woesearchaeota archaeon. Lineage (GTDB taxonomy): Archaea > Nanobdellota > Nanobdellia > SCGC-AAA011-G17 > JACPNG01 > JAFCDT01. The sequence goes on from JAFCDT010000017.1 coordinate 13,790, forward strand.
TACAACTGATATTGAAAGATTAAAAAAAGCAGATATAAATGCAGTGATCATAAAACCAAACCAAATAGGTTCTTTAATTAAAACAAAAGAAGTAGTAGACTACGCAAAAAACAACGACATCATCCCTGTCATCTCTCATAGGTCAGGAGAAACCATGGATAACACAATTTCTCATTTAGCTGTTGCTTGGAACATCCCCTATATTAAGTGTGGTATCGTAGGAAAAGAAAGGAAAGCCAAAATTAATGAATTAATAAGGATAGAAAGGGAAATAAAAGATTAGATAAATAATATAAAAATCTTACCACTATAATAAAAATAATAAGTTTTATAAATCCTTCCTTTATAAAAAAAACAATGGCAGAACAAAAATTATTGGTTCCCTTGGATCAGTATCTTAAGGTGGGAATCCACATAGGTACAAAGTATAAAACTAAGTATATGGAACCATTCATATACAAGATAAGATCAGATGGTTTAGCAGTATTAAATGTTCAAAAAATAAATGATCGAATAGCAATAGCAGCAAAATTCTTATCTCAATACGAACCAGAAGACATCTTGGTAGTATGTAGAAGGGAAAATGGACAAAGGGCCGCAAAGATGTTTGCAAAAGCTACTGGAATTAAAGCATTAGTAGGGAGATATCCGCCGGGAATCTTAACTAATCCCAATCTAGATACTTTCACAGAAAAGAAACTAATGCTGGCTGTTGACCCATGGCCAGACAAGAATGCAATGAAGGATGCCGCAAGAGTAGGTATTCCAGTTATAGCATTATGTGATACAAATAATGAAGCAAACGATATTGATTTAGTTGTTCCTTGCAACAACAAAGGAAAAAAATCATTAGCTTTGTTTTTCTGGATAATGGCAAGAGAATACTTAAAATCCAGAGGGCTTATTAAAAAAGATTCTGATTTTAAATATAAAATTGAAGATTTTGCAGAAGACTAAAAATCTTAGAAATTTTATTCTTTTTTCTCCTCTTCCTTAGGAGCTTCTTCTTTCTTCTCTTCTTTTCCTTCTTCGGCCTTTTCTTTAGCTTGTTCCTTCTTAGCCATCTTTGCTTTAATTTCTTCTCTTTCTTTCTCTAAAGATCTCTGTATTTTATCAAGCTGCTCTTCTAGTACTTTTTTCTTTTCTTCATCAAACTCTGTTTTTCCTTCATTAATCTCTTTATCATATCTCCCACTATTGATGTCTTTATTTATCTCTACTGCAGTCTTTCCTTCAATTAATAAACCCATAGAATTTGCTGCACCAACAACGGTTTTGACAGCAGCCTTTAAATCATTAACAAACATAGAATCTTTCTTCATCTTAGCTACTTTAATTACTTGCTCAATAGCTAGATTACCAACCTTATCTTTGTTTGGAATTCCAGAACCTTTTTTTAACCCCAGTTCTTTTTTAATTAATTGAGATACAGGAGGAGTTCCTACCTCAATCTCAAACTCTTTTGTGTCAGTATCAATTATTACCTTAACAGGAACTTTCATTCCTTGAAATTCTTTGGTTTTCTCATTAATGGCACTAACTACTTCAGAAATATTGACTCCCATAGGCCCAAGCGCGGGTCCAAGTGGTGGCGCAGCTGAAGCTTTCCCACCCTCAATCAATGCGTCTATCTTTTCTTTTGCCATTTTGATTAAAAAAACCTTCTAATTAACAATTTATAAGCTTTTTGATAAAATTAAAATTACTCCTTTTCTTCTTCCTCTTCATCAGTATCCCTTCTAATAACCTTAACAGAATCCAATTTTAGAGTCATTGGTATTGGGACTGCTGCTTCTAGCAATTCAACAACAACTTCTTCCTTAACCTGGTCAATTCTTGTAATCTTGGCCTTTTCCCTCTTAAATGGTCCAGAAATAATCTCAACAATATCTCCTTTTTGAATATTAACTTCTTTCTTAACCTGCTCCAACATATGCTCAATCTCTTCATACTTAATGGGGTTAGGCAATAATCCTCGAGCATATGGGACACCTTTAAAGGATTCTTCAGCGCTTTGCTTGTCCTTAGCTTCTAAGAAAATATAACCTCTCAGACCATGGGGTTTTATTACTGAGTAAATATCTATCCCTTTTTTTCTAGCATTTTCACTAACAAAATCAAATACTTGGTCCTCTCTATTTGCAGTAGTTCTTAAAGCAAAGATTTGACTTTCCATTTTAAAATATCCTTGGTATGATTTGAGCTATGATATTAATTATAAAGCCTATAGTTCCAATTATTATGATCCCTAAGCCCGTAGCCTTAAAAATAGTCTTAAATTCAGACACTGTAGGCTTCCTAGTGATTTGAAAAACCCTTTTAGATTCTTTTAGAAAGGATTTAGTTCTAATCCACAATTTCATGGAATTTGTTTAAAAATAGCTATTTATAAAGTTTTTGGATTAAAGCTACCACAACTCTTCAAAACCTCTTGCAGGGGGTGTCAAAGAATGATCAAAGCTTGGAAGCCAAACCTTCATAAAGTCCCCAACTTTCTTGCTTTGTAATTCATAACTTCCCCTGATAGTTTGATCCCCACCTTCAAACAAAAGAGGTGGAAAACGAGATGTTTGTTCCAAGGAACGCCTTTCTCTAATAGAAGTAGCTAAATCCATCCAGTTATAGATGTTATCCCCGCTAACAATTGCCTGAACAGGAATTATTGGCAATCCTTTTTGGTATCCAACGCAAATATAGCCCAAATTTGTAAGATGCCCTTTACCCTTTAAATATGTCTCCAAAAAAACATTAAGCTCTTTTAGTCCTGGAAGAGAAGAGACACTACAATTATGAACATGTTTAACAGTTACATCTAAATTATAGATTGGATCTCCTAAATTTAACATTCCTTTACCCACCTTTAATCAACGAACTCAATGCCAAGCTCTTCTTCAATATCTTTCTTTAAGTTATCACCTAGCTTTTTCTGAGGACCAAAAATCTGAGGGCTATAAACACCAGTAACAATTAACATTGTTCTAATAGTTTTTTCCAAATCCTCACTAATCTGTGCACCCCATATAACCCTGGCATCCTCATCCAATTTCTGAGAAATAGTCTCAACAACTAATTTTGCTTCATCTAAAGTTAAATCCTTTCCACCAGTGATATTAATTAAAGCACCAGTAGCGCCCGAAACATCAACATCCAATAAAGGATTGTTAATTGCCTTTTCAACAGCTTCTACAGCCCTATTTTCTGTGTCAGATTCACCAACACCGATCATGGCAACTCCTCCCTTGCCCATGACAGCTTTAATATCAGCAAAGTCTAAATTAACTAATCCCACCTTGGTTACTAATTCAGCAATTCCCTTAACAGCATTTGTTAAAATTTCATCAGCAACCTTAAAAGCAGTATGTAATGGCAAATCCGGTGCCAACTCTAACAACTTATCATTAGGTATTACAATTAAAGTATCAACAATCGCCTCTAGCTTTTCTAAACCAACCATAGCATTATCCAGCCTTCTTCTTCCTTCCATCTCAAAAGGAATTGTAACAATGGCAACAGTTAATGCTCCCAATTTTTTAGCTACCTCAGCAACAACAGGAGCAGACCCTGTTCCAGTACCACCACCCAGGCCACAAGTAATAAATACCATATCAGCACCCATCAGCTTTTCTTTAATTTCCTGTTCACTCTCCTTGGCAGCCTGTTCCCCTACCTGGGGAATTGAACCAGCACCAAGTCCATGGGTAATTTCCCTTCCAATTAGGATTTTGGCAACTGCATTGGTGTACAACAAATCTTGAGCATCAGCATTAAGGGCAATAGTTTCTGCGCCAGTTATACCAACTTCAGACATCCGGTTTATAGTATTATTTCCAGCCCCACCGCAGCCAACAACCTTGATTTTTGCCCTTTGTTTAGAAAGAATTTCCTCTAATTCTTCATCTATGTTCTTGCTAGACTCAGTTCTTGTGTGTTCTTTTATAGGCTCTTCTTGATGCCCATTTTGGAAATCAATTGTTTCTTCTTCCCTATGATCTGTATATTCTTCCATTTTTTTTCCATATAAGAACAATTTCAATAGAAATAAAATAATCTCATATTTAAACTTATTTATTTTTTATTAGTTAGTTTGAAAGATAGTTGTTTTATTCCCGGAATTAGCGCCTTTATCTTGTCTTCTAGGAGTTTAGCAAACTCCCCAGGAACCTCTATATCTATATGGGCTTTGCCATCTTTAATTTCAACTCCCACATCCTTATTCAGCATAAGCCTCAAGAAGCCCCTTAACTTTTCATCATCATTCTCTATCTTCCTAAGTATAGTTACTTCATATTCAATTTCCTTTCCAGCCAAGGGATGATTAAAATCAATTAATATTCTACCACCGCTTACACTTTTAATAATTCCCGCCATATTATCAACGCTAACCTGCATTCCAGGTATGGGTTTTAAATTTTGCTCCTTAAATTTGTTAGAACTAACCAACTGGAAAAGTTTAGGATCTTTTTTTCCAAATCCCAGTTCTGGTTTAATTTCAATAGTATATTTTTTACCAACTTCTTTATCGATCAAACCTTCATCCAATCCCGGCACAACATGTTTTTCTCCCAAACATATGATTAAAGGATTATATTTAACCTTAGAGTCATACAAATTATTCTCTTTAGCAATTTTTTCATCTGTTAGATCAAATATCTGCTTATTTTCTTTTACCCTTCCGACAAAATTTATCTCAACAAAATCTCCTTTCTGAACTTTCATGGTTTTCTTACTTTTTAGTGTATTTAAAAAGTTTTTTACTCTATACAAGCTAAATGCTTATATCTTTTATTTAATTAAAACAACATATGGTTTGGAGAAATAAGATAGATCCTTCACTTAAGCCCCATCTAGAAAGGCAGATCATTGAAGCATCTAAACAAAAAAAAGCCTATCTTAACACAAAAGATCCAGCAATAACACAGCTTTGGTGTGCAATAGCAAACCTATCAAAAGAGATATTTGACCTAAATTTAAAAATTAATTATCTTGAAAAAACATTGCAACAAATGCTAAAAAAACAAAAAAAGTAATTTACCCCTTAACAATATAAACAAAAAATTTAATAAAGGAAATCATCTTTACAACAACAATGGATCCAATTATAAAATTTGAAGAAATTTCTAAAAAATTTGGAAAAAATCAAGTTTTAAATAATCTAAATTTTTCAATCCAAGAAGGGGATATTTATGGGATCATTGGTATAAGCGGATCAGGAAAAACAACCATACTTAATTTATTAATAGGTTTTCTCAGAGCAAATGCAGGAAAAATATTTTTTCAAAACAAAGACATAACTAAAAATAAAAAAAGCATACTAAAACAATTTGGTTTTGCAACACAAACAGGATCATTTTATAACAGACTTACTGTAAAAGAAAACCTGCGCTTTTTTGGCAGACTATATAAACTTTCAAAAAAAGAATTAAATGAAAGAATAAATGAATTAATAGAATTAGTGGAGTTAAAAGGGGCAGAAAACCTTTTAGCAAAACAACTCTCAACAGGAATGAAAAGAAGATTAGATATTGCCTGTGCATTAATCACATACCCCAATGTTTTAATTCTCGACGAACCAACAGAAGATTTAGACCCATTCCTAAGAAAAGAAATCCTTCGTTTAATTAGAAAGATAAATCAGCAAAGGGGTACTACAACAATAATTACTTCTCACTTGCTGGGCGAAATGGAAGAAATCTGTAAAAATATTGCAATTCTTCACAAGGGTCAAATCATAGAATCTGGGTCCCCTGAATCATTAAGGGAAAATTATTCCAAAAACGAAGAAATTCACTTCTCAACAACACCCGGAGATTATGAAAAAATACTTAATGTTTTACAAAAAAAGGACATAAGTCATATAATAAATAAAAAACACAAAATTGTGGTTTATACTCCTAATGCAGAAACTGTTTTGCATAATGTAGTTTATGCAATACAGGCTTCAAAAGAAAAACTTGTTAACCTTGATGTGAATAAACCAACATTAGAGGAAGTATTTGAATCATTAACAAAAAAATAAAAATGCCCACAAAAACAAAAGAAGAGGTGAAAAAGGTTAAGAAACCTAGAAAACATATCTCAGTACCATCTTTTTTTATAGTCCTTTGGGAAATAATCAAAAAAGATTTTAAATTACTAGTGAGGTCTAAAAGTTCTGCATTAGTTGTTCTTTTTGGTCCACTACTTATAATTTTCTTAGTGGGATTGGCCTTCAATACATCCTCCTTGTACAATCTAAAAGTATCAGTATACTCAGAGTCATATTCAGATCTAACAAATTCAGTAATTGACTCATTATCAGACGAACAATATATTATTAAGAAAGTAGAAACTCAGGACAAATGTATAAAAGGCGTTGGCCTGGGTGAAGCCCATATATGTGTAATATTTCCTCCTTCAATGACAATAGATAATGCAGCAGACAACATAGTTACATTCCATGTAGATGAATCAAGAACCAATCTGGCACATATACTCTCTTTCACAATATCAAAAAAAATAGCTAAAAAATCTTCTGAATTAAGCCTAGGACTAACAAAATCATTAGTTAATGTCATAGATTCAACAAAATCAGAAATAGAAGGTAAACAAGAAATCCTCTCAGATATTGAAACTACCAGTTCTTCTTCAAAATCAAAACTTGAGTCAATAGAAACAAGCTTCTCAAATATCAACCTGACTGTAGAAGAGTTTAATACCTCAGATATAGACAAAGAAATGGATGCCATAATAGAAAAATATAACTATAGTGCATCTATCTTTGAAGATCTTAATGATGCAATAGATGTATTTCAATCACGTGTTTCAACAATAAAGAATAAACTTGAAGATGTATCCATACTAAGAGACACCTTAATAAAATAAAAGCAGACATAGATTCAATTAAGATAACCAAGGCTGAATCAATAGTCAGCCCAATAACAGCATCAATACAGCCAATAACTTCTAAAAAAACCCACCTAAGTTTCTTATTCCCTACTTTGATAGTATTGGTTTTAATGTTTATCAGTATTTTATTGGCCTCAACAATAGTTACAAGAGAAAAAGTATCTCCGGCATATTTCAGAAATTTTATTACCCCGGTCAGCGATTTTACATTTATGCTAGGAACATATATCACTAATCTGTTATTAGTGATATTCCAATTAGTTATAATATTCTTAGCCGCACTATACTTCTTAAAAGAAGAGATTCTTGTTACCTTAACAAACTCTTTTGTCGTGCTTCTTATTGCATCCACATTATTTATCTTGATCGGAATGTTCATTGGATACCTTTTCAAATCAGAAGAAACAGCAACACTTGGATCAATTGCTATAGGCAGCCTAATGTTGTTCTTCTCAAACACAATTTTACCAATAGAAACAATTCCAGGATTACTAAATAAAGTAACTCAGTATAATCCTTTTGTATTAAGCCAGGACATATTGAAGAAAGTATTATTATTTAATACACCACTAACAATGTTAACAGAACAAATCTTAACACTAATACTTTACATAATCATTTTCTTTGCCCTTTCTTTATTAGCAAGAGAAATAACAAAGAGATCAATTCAATAACAAAACTTATAAACAACTTTCTTCTTCTTTTAATCATGAATGAGGTGGGTTTCAAATATGAAAATAGATCCCTGGAAATCAATAGAAGTTAAAGATTACAGTAAAACTATGAAAGAATTTGGAATAGACCCAATTGCTACTTTATACAAAAACCTCCCATTAAAATCTATTCTTTTTTCAAGAAATGTAATCTTTGGTCATAAGGACTTTGGGAAGATAATAGATGCCATAAAAAATAAGGAACCTTTTGTAATGATGACTGGCCTAATGCCTTCTGGAAAATTCCACCTAGGTCACAAAATAGTTGCAGATATCATGGTTTATTTCCAAAAAATGGGTGCAGAATGTTATATTGCAGTTGCAGATATCGAATCTAATCTAACAAGGAACACAAATAGGGAAGAATCAAAAAAACTAGCTATAGATCAATACCTTATAAACTATATTGCTCTTGGCCTAAAAAGCAAAAAAACAAAATTCTATTTTCAAAGTGAAGGTTCTATAGAATATAATAACTTAAGTAAATATGTTGCAAAAAGAACAACATTCAATGAATTAAAATCAATATATGGGGGCCTATCTCCAGAAAAGATTATCTCTGCTTTTACCCAGGTAGCAGATATACTTCATCCGCAACTAAAGGAAAATGGGGGTCCAAAACCCGTTGTAGTTCCAGTAGGAGTAGATCAATTGCCCCACATAAACCTAACAAGAGACATTGCATCAAGAATGAAATCTGAATACAATTTTATTCTGCCTTCTGCTACATTTAATAAAATGCTCCCTGGTCTAAAAAAAGGAAAAATGTCATCTTCAGACTCAACATCTTATATAGCATTGACAGACTCTCCAGAAGAGGCAGCAAACAAAATTAAAAAATATGCATTTTCAGGTGGAAGATCTACTATTAAAGAACACAGAGAAAAAGGGGGAAATCCCGATATTGATGTTAGTTATAAGTATCTAGAAATGTTATTTGAACCAGATGATAAAAAATTAAAAAAAATATATGAAGATTATAGGTCTGGGGCATTACTAACGGGAGAATTAAAACAAATCCTTATAGAAAAAGTTCAGAAATTTCTTAAAGATCATCAGAAAAAGCGACAAAAAGCAAAAAAACAAGTTGATAAATTTATAGTTAAAACAAGCCCAAAAAAGCGTTAAAACCCTCAATTTCATTAAATTCAAATAAATTTACCACTCCTAAGTGTTGAAAAAACGAAAGCTTTATAAAGGACTTCTTATTCTTTAAATGTCTCATATTTAACCTTAAAAAGGAGTTATATTCCTAAGATGATAGTTCACGAAGATTTTTTAAAAAAACTGAGGGCAGCATTTGACCTTAACATATATGAAGTTAAGGTTTGGACTGCATTACTCTCTAGGGGATTAGCAACTGCTGGAGAACTATCAGATATTTCTAATGTTCCTAGATCAAGAAGCTATGATGTTTTAGAAAGTCTTGAGAAAAAAGGATTTGTAATAATGAAGCTAGGAAAGCCAATAAAGTACATAGCTGTTGAACCAAAAGAAGTAATAAAAAGAGTTAAAAAAGTAATTCAAAAACAATCAGAAAGACAGGTAAAAAGTTTAGAAGGAATAAAAACTACAAATCTTTTTGAAGAAATTCAATCATTGTTTAAAAAAGGCATTGTTAGAGTTGAGCCATCTTCTTTAGCAGGTTCATTAAAAGGAAGGGATGCCATTTATTCTCAAATGGACACAATGATATCTAACGCAGAAAAATCCATCATCATTGCAACAAGTGCAGAAGGATTTCAAAGAAAAATGAATTATCTTAAAAAAGCACTTGAAAGAGCTTCAAAAAATAAAGTTAAAATTAGAATTGCTACTGAACTTACAGATGAAAATAAGAAACTCGCAGAAAAACTTAATGGTATTAAAGTCAAGAATATTAAAGATATAAAATCAAGATTCTGTGTTGTTGATAATAAAGATGTAATCTTCACAGTAACTAATGACAAAGATCTTCATGAAAATTATGATATGGCTATTTGGGTTAATACACCTTATTTTGCTAAAACATTAGATCATTTATTTGATATTGCTTGGAATAAATCAAAGTAAAATTACACAACATTTTTAAATATCCTCTTTCTATTATCCATATATGGGAGATATCATAGAAACACTACACCCCTTAGAAAGAAAAGTAATACCATTCTTAAAAGATAATATTACATTAACAGAATTATGTAAAAAAACAAAACTAAAAGAAGTAGAAGTAATGAGAGCATTACAATGGCTAGAAAATAAAAACATCTTAAAAATAAAAAAAGATATACAAGAAGTTATTACAATAAACCCAGAATACACAAAAACAACAGAAAAAGGCCTACCAGAAAAAAGACTGTTATTGGCATTAAAAAAATCTTCTGAATTAAATGAAATTAAAAAAAATGCAGACCTAGACAAAAACGAATTTAATATTTCTTTAGGGCTATTAAAAAGAAAAAAAGCAATATCCTTTGAAAATAAAAGAATAATGATAACTAAGGAAGGGGAAAGATTACTTAAAGAAAACTTTCCAGAAGAAGATCTTTTCAAAAAACTTCCATTAAACTATTCTGAACTAAACGAAAAAGAAAAAAAATATTACAACGAATTTAAGAATAGACACATAATCCTTACCTCATTAAGAAAAGATAGATACATAACATTAACAGATTTGGGAAAAAAACTTATCAAAAAAGATATTGGAAAAGATCTAATAGATTCATTAAGTCCGCAAATAATCAAAACTAAATCTTGGCAAAATAAAAAATTCAGGAAATATGATGTTAAATTAGAAGTTCCTAAAATCTATCCTGGAAAAAGACATTTTGTTAATCAGGCTACAGATTATGCAAGAAAAATCTGGACTGAAATGGGTTTTGAGGAAATGAAAGGAACTTTAGTAAACACCTCATTCTGGAACTTCGATGCCTTATTTACAGCACAAGATCATCCAGTTAGAGAGCTTCAAGATACTTTTTATATTAAAAATCCAAAAAAAGGAAAACTGCCTGCCAAAAAATTAGTTGAAAGAATAAAGAAAACACATGAAAATGGATGGAAAACAAAAAGCACCGGATGGGAATATAAATGGGATGAAGAAGAAGCAAAGAAAAATGTATTAAGAACCCATACAACAGTTTTATCTGCTCAAACACTATCAAAAGTAAATAAATCAGAACTTCCCAAAAAATTCTTTGCCTTAGGAAAATGCTTCAGAAATGAAACCTTAGACTGGTCACATTTATTTGAGTTTAATCAAACAGAAGGCATCGTGGTCGATAAAGATGCTAATTTTAAGCATTTGTTGGGCTACTTAAGGGAATTTTTCAAGAAAATGGGTTACCCAAAAATAAGATTCAGGCCCGGTTACTTTCCTTACACAGAACCAAGTGTAGAAGGAGATGTTTATGATCCAGTAAGAAAACAATGGGTTGAATTGTTTGGAGCAGGGATTTTTAGACCTGAAGTGGTTGTTCCATTGCTAGGAGAAGATATTCCTGTGTTAGCCTGGGGCCCCGGTTTTGACAGAGCATTAACAGCCTATTACAATATCAAAGACCTTAGGAATCTGTATGAGAATGATCAAAAACAATTAAGAGAAATAAAACTTTGGTTAAAATAAAATGCCAACAATAAACATAAACAGAAAAGTATTCGAAAAATTAGTAGGAAAAAAACTACCTCTAGAAAAACTCAAAGATAGAATCAGCTATTTAGGAACAGATTTAGAAGAAATAACCAAGGATGAAATAATAGTAGAGGTCTTCCCTAATCGTCCAGACATGCTTTCAGAACAAGGTTTTGCTCGCGCATTTAGTTCTTTTATTGGAATTAAAACAGGATTAAGAACTTATAAAGTAAATAAAAGCAACCATAAGATGATAATTGATAGTTCGGTAAAAACAGTAAGGCCCTTTACTGCATGCTGCATAATTAAAAATCTTAATTTTAATGAAGAAAAAATAAGAGAGATAATTCAGATCCAAGAAAAATTGCACCTAACATATGGAAGAAAAAGAAAAAAAGTTGCTATCGGAATATATCCCTCAGAGAAGATAAAATATCCAATAACCTTCAAGGCTTTGCCTCCAGAAAAAATAAAGTTCCAGCCATTAGAATATCCAATTGAATTAACTGGAAAACAAATCCTAGAAAAACATCCCAAAGGAAAAGAATATGCTCATTTATTAGAAGGAAAAACAAAATATCCCCTTTTTGTAGATGCAAATAACCAAGTTCTGTCAATGCCTCCCATAATTAATAGTGAAAATGTGGGAAAAATAACAGAAAAAACAAAAGATGTTTTTATTGAAGTATCAGGATTTGATTTCAAAGCATGCAAAATATGTTTAAACATACTTGCCACAACACTCGCAGATATGGGTGGAAAAATATATTCTATGGAAATAAACTTTGGAAATAAAAAAGAAACTACTCCAAACCTAAACCCCTCCAAAATGAAATTAAATCTTGATTATATAAATAAAAGACTCGGATTAAATCTTAAAGAAAAAGAAGCCAAAAAACTTCTTGAAAGGATGGGTTATAAGTATTTAAATAAAACAGTATTAATTCCTGCATATCGTGCAGATATTCTTCATCAGGTTGACTTAGCAGAAGACATTGCAATTGCTTATGGCTATGAAAATTTTAATGAAGAAATCCCTAACATTTCTACAATTGGTCAGGAAGATCCTTTTGAGATCTTCAAAAGAAAAATATCCAATTTATTGGTTGGACTAAATCTGTTAGAAGTAAGTACCTACCATATATTAAGCGAAGAAAATCACAATCAAAAAATGAATTACGATGCTGATGTTATAACTTTGGACAATCCAGCAAGTACAGAATATTCTGTATTAAGGTCTTGGATAGTCCCAAGTTTAATGAAAATTCTAAGTGAAAATACTCACAATGAATATCCTCAAAACATATTTGAAATATCCGAAGTATTTATACATAACAAAAAAACAGAAACAAATGTTGAAGAAGCTACAAGGTTAGCAGTTGTCTTATGTGATAAAGATGCTAATTTCACAAGAATAAAACAGGTTTTTGATGCCTTGATGCGATCATTAAAATTAAGTTATAAAATAGAAGAAACAAAACATCCCTCATTTATCCCAGGAAGAGTAGCTAGGATTAGCATAAAAGGAAAAAAAGTAGCATATATCGGAGAAGTACATCCAGAAGTTATTTCAAATTTTGATATTAAAATGCCTGTTGCTTGTTTTGAATTAAATTTGAGTGATTTATTTAAATTTATATAATTTTTTCTTAAAATTAACTATTTTTCCTCTTCTAACTCCAACACCTTCTTTTTTTAATAATTTTATTTTATTCATAATCCCAGAAGCAAAACCACCAATGCTTCCATCACTTTTTACAACCCTATGACAAGGCACTTTGGGTGCATAAGGATTTTTCCTCATTAAACTACCAATGGCTCTATAGGCCTTAGAACCCACAGATTCAGCCAATAGCTTGTATGTAGTAACCTTTCCCTTAGGAACCTTTTTTAGCTTAGAATACACTTTTTCACTAAAATTCATAGTAAGTTATAAATACTTTTGGTTTATTTAAGTTTTTATGCACGCAATAATTCTAGCAGCAGGATATGGAACAAGGCTTAGACACGTAATAGGAAATAAACCAAAAGCTTTAGTCAAAATAGGAGAAAAAACAATTCTAGATTACTTAGTTAAAAATATTGAAAATACAGACATAAAAAATACAACAATAGTAACAAACAACAAATTCTATCAACAATTTATGGATTGGAAAGAACAATATAGGGGAAGTCTAAAAATAAACATAGTTAATAATAACACCAACACAAACGAAGAGCGTTTGGGAGGAATAAAAGACCTGCATCTTGGGATAACAAGTTCAAACATAGAAGAGGACATACTTATTCTATCAAGTGATAACATTCTCAACTTTAGCCTTAACGAATTCATAAAGTATTTCAAAACCCATAATCAGATTACAAATGGCTCAGTGATTATTCCAAATAAAGAAGAAATCAAAAAAATGGGTGTTATTCAAATAGATGAATTAAAAAGAATAATCTCTTTTGAAGAAAAACCAGAAAATCCAAGATCTAATTTAGGAAGCATTGGCTGTTATATCTTTCCAAAAAACAAATTAAATCTAATAAAAGAATATTTAGATAAAAACCACAATCCAGAAGGGCCAGGATTCCTAATACAACACCTCCATAACAAATACCCTATACACTGCTTTATAACAAACACCGCCTGGTTTGATATTGGCACAGCAGAAACACTAAAACAAGCACAGGAAGCATTTAAAGATGAAATATAATCTAGAACTAAATAAAGCAATAGAGGAAATAAAAAAGATTAAAGCAAAGACAGTCTTAGTACAACTTCCAGACGGTTTAAAACCAAAAGCAACAGAAATAATAAAAGAACTCGAAAAAAACACAAAAGCTAAATTCTTTATTTGGCTTGGATCTTGTTATGGTGCATGCGACATCCCAAAAGCAGATGTGGATTTATTAATTCAGTTTGGCCATAGCAAATGGCACAAGTCATATGAAACTATGGGAGGAAAAAATGTCAGATGAGGAAGTAGGTTATCATAAAGGGGCATTGATGACACTCGCAAAAGAAAGAGCAGAATTTGTAAGACTTCTACAAATAGTTGAGCAATTAATTAAAGCTCACATAGATGCATTAAAGAAACTTGGAGTGGATATAGAGAAAGAAGTAAGGGAAGAACAGGAATTATTAAAGAAAGTATCAGAACAAAAAAAACCTGATGAAGATATTGCAGATAAAATAGCATAAAAGTTTTACTCTAGAATGGATAAAAACATTTTTATATTATAAAATGTCTATATTTACTGATTAAAAATGATAAGAAGAAAAAAAAGAGTAACAAAAAGAAAAAAAAGAGTAGTAAGAAGAAAAAAACCAGCCAGAAGAAAAAAAACAACAAGGAGAAAAACTAAGAAAAGGGTAAGCAAGAGAAAAACTTTCAAGACAAAAGCTCTTGCAAAAAAAGCAAGAAAGAAAAGACAAAAACTTTACAAAGTAAAAGGCGGCTGGAGATTAACAAAAAGGTAAATAGCCTTACACTTTACTGCATTAAGAAAGAGAGATAGATATAGCTACCCAAGTCTAAGTACCCACAACATAATTTTATTTTTCTTAACTAGATTTTTCCATAAATATAAATACTAAAAGAATAAACAAAAAATAATAATGCATTATTACAACTTAGAAACAAAAGAGGTTGTTAAATCCTTAAATTCTAATCTCTCTGGCCTTAAAGAAGAAACCATAAAACAAAGGTTAAAAAAGTACGGCCATAATAAAATAAAAAAAACAAGAAAGATTTCTGGATTAAAAATCTTCCTAAATCAATTCAAAGATTTTCTCATCCTCATCCTAATAGTAGCCTTAATTATCTCTGCAATAATTCCAATATATAAAAAAGGAATTAATAATTTAGAACTCAAGGATCTAATAGACCCCATAGTGATTTTAGCAATTTTAATAATGAACGCATTTCTGGGATTTTTTCAAGAATATAAAGCTGAAAAAGCAATTGCTTTACTTAAAAAATTAAGTCCAGAAAAAACCACAGTAATAAGAAATAATCAAATAAAAGAAATAAATTCATCTAAAATAGTTCCGGGAGACATAATTCTATTAGAAGAAGGAGATAAGATATCGGCAGATGCGAGACTAATACACGTAGATTATTTTAAAGTGGATGAATCAACACTAACAGGAGAGTCAATACCAGTAACAAAAATCACTAAACCACTAAGAGGAAAACAGCAACTAGCAGAACAAATAAATATGGTTTTTGCAGGAACTATGGTGGTTGCGGGAAGAGCAAAAGCAATCGTAGTAAACACAGGACATAAAACAGAAATGGGAAAAATTGCGTCCTTAGTGCAAGAAACACAAGATACAATCACCCCATTGCAAAAAAGATTACAAAAATTAGGAGAAAAATTAGGAATAATCGTTATAGCAATCGCTTTTCTAGTATTTGTCATTGGAGTAATAAACAAATTTGATATTACTCAAATGTTTATGGCTGGGTTAAGCCTAGCAGTAGCTGTAATCCCAGAAGGGCTTCCCGCAGTCGTTACAATTACATTGGCTCTGGGCATAAGAAAGATGTACAAAAAGAATGCCCTAATCAGAAGAATAAAATCAATAGAAACACTAGGAAGCATAACCATAATATGTGCAGACAAAACCGGCACATTAACAAAAAACGACATGGAAGCAAAAACTCTGTTCATAAATAACCAGCTTATCACAACAGAAAAAGGAAAATTCTACCAAAACAAAAAAGAAATAGAACCTAAAAAGCTATCATTACTCCTGGATATTGCTGCAAGTTGCAATAACTCTACCTTACATACAGGAGACCCTACAGAAAAAGCATTGCTTAAACTAGCAAAAACACAACACATTGAAAAAAGAACAATTCTTAATCAACTGCCATTTAATTCAGAAAGGAAATACATGATTACAGAACACCTAATCAACAATAAAAAAATATTGTATCTAAAAGGCGCTCCGGAGAAAATTCTTAACCTATGTAACTATATCAATATTGAAAACAGAGAACAAATACTTACAAACAAAACAAAAAGCAGAATACTGGATATCAACAATTCTCTTGCCTCTGAAGCATTAAGAGTACTAGCAATGGCTTACAAACAAGGCAACAAAACAATATTTGTTGGTCTAATCGGAATGATGGACCCACCCAAACCAGAAGTTAAAAATGCACTAAAACTAGCTAAACAAGCAGGAATTAAAGTTAAGATGCTTACAGGTGATAACATAAAGACTGCAGAAGCAATAGCAAAACAGATAGGAATCATAGGAGATGCAATAACTGGCCAGGATTTGGATAGTCTAAATGAAAAAGAACTAAAGAATAGAATAGAAAAAATTGCAATATTTGCAAGAATAGACCCAAGCCATAAGGTTAAGATTTTAAAAGCTCTACAGGATTCAGGAGAAATAGTGGCAATGTCTGGTGACGGAGTTAACGATGCTCCTGCACTTAAAAAAGCAGACGTAGGAATAGCCATGGGTCTTAAAGGAACAGACATAAGCAGGGAAGTCTCAGACATGGTTCTAACAGATGATCATTTCGCAAGCATTGTTGCGGCAATAAGACAAGGAAGAATTATCTATGATAACATTAAAAAATTCCTGAAATTTCTTTTATCTGTTAATTTTACAGAGATTCTTGTAATATTATTCACATTAATATTAAAATTTCCTTTGCCATTTTTACCATTACAAATCCTATGGATTAATTTAGTAACAGATAGCTTACCAGCATTAGCACTAGGTATAGATCCAGCAGAAAAAGACATAATGAAACGTAAACCTAGAAATCCAAAAGAATCTATTTTATACGGAATAATCCCAATAATAATTTTTATAGCAACATTGGCATTTATTTCTACCTTAGGGATATATTTCCTTGAATATTATTCTGGCACACCAATAGATAAAGTAAGAACAATGACTGTAACAACCTCCATAGTGTTTGAATTGATTATAATATTTGGATTAAGGACTAAAAGAAGCTTATTAAAAGAAGGAATATTCAAGAATAAATGGTTATTTTATGCAGTAATAGGGATACTTATTCTGCAATTTCTTGTTGTTCAAACTCCAATAAATTTTATATTTAAATTTGTTAGTTTGGGTTTGTTTGACTGGATAAAAATAGTTTTATTTTCTAGTTTTGGAATTGTGGCTTTAGAATTAGCAAAAAAACTAACACCGAAAATAATGTAAAGAAATTTTGTGTTAATGTCCGAAGTTTAAAAAGCAAAATCCGAAGACCTCACCTTCTAAATTCTCCCATTAACACATTAAGTGTGTACTAATGTCCGAAGTTTAAATGACAAAATCCGAAGACCGCATCAAATAAATTCTTCCATTAGTACATCAAATTAAACACTTTTTAGGTATTTAAAGCTTTTGTTTTAACTTTAGAGGGTATAAAAAAACCTCTAAATTCCCCCTTCCTGCCTTAAAATCTCTGCTTTATCAGTCTTTTCCCAACTAAAATCATCTCTGCCAAAATGCCCATATGCTGCAGTTTTCTTATATATTGGTCTTCTTAGATCTAGGTGTTTAATGATTTCAGATGGTTTTAATGGGAAATGTTTTCTAACTAATTCCTCTATCTTCTCTTCTGGAACCTTATTTGTACCAAAGGTATTAACCAAGACAGATACTGGGTCTGCTATTCCAATACAATATGCCAATTGGATTTCGCACCTATCAGCCAAACCACTAGCAACAATGTTTTTAGCAATATACCTTGCAGCATAAGCTCCACTTCTGTCAACCTTGCTTGGATCTTTTCCAGAAAAACATCCACCTCCGTGAGAACCAACTCCACCATAGGTATCTACGATTATCTTTCTTCCTGTTAATCCTGCATCAGCTACAGGACCGCCAAGAACGAATCTACCAGTACCATTGACAAAATATTTTGTGTTCTCATCTAGCCATTCTCCGCAAACAGGCTTAATAACCTTTTCAATAATTTCAGATCTAAGTTGTTCATCTGAAACCTCTGGTGAATGTTGAGCAGCAATAACCACATTATTAATTCTTTTTGGTTTTCCTTCCTCATATTCTATGGTTACTTGAGATTTACCGTCTGGTCTTAGGTATGGTAATTCTTTATTTCTCCTTACTTCTGTAAGTTTCATTGTCAATTTATTAGCCAACATTATTGGTAAAGGCATTAATTCAGGAGTCTCATTGCTTGCATAACCAAACATCATTCCCTGGTCTCCTGCACCTTGCTCATGATCTGTCGTTTCATTAACACCTTGTGCAATGTCCCTGCTCTGTTCAGACAAGGAAACCAAAACTCCGCAACCATCAGCATCAAATCCATACTCTGGTTCATCATATCCTATTTCTTTGATAGTATCTCTCACAACCTTTTGCACATCAACATATGCATTAGTTGTTATTTCTCCTATAACCAACACAATTCCAGTCTTAGTCGCACATTCACACGCAACCCTCGCGTTTGGGTCTTTTTCATAAATTGCATCCAGTATTGCGTCTGAAACTTTGTCCATCATCTTATCTGGATGACCTTCAGTAACGCTCTCTGATGTGAATAGATATTTTCCGTTTTTCATTTCAATCAACCTCCATATAGATTCCTTAATTTCATTAAAATCTGAATTTGTTTCTTTTATATAATTGCTTGAAAGAAATATTCTTATTGGAATAAAATTTTCACACTATGAGTAGTGTCACTTAAAACCTTTTAAGATCATATCAGTTTTAGTTATAACTCCCCTTATCCTTCCTTTATCACTTACAAGGATTAAACCAAAATATTTCAAAAGATTTGTTATTACTTCTACCGTAGTTGTTAAAGAGACAGTCGGAGGAGCATCTTCCATTATTTCTTTTATTTTATCCTTCATGCCCTTTTTTTGTTTTATGGCTTCTAATATTGTTGCTTCAGATACCAGACCAATTGGTTGCTTATCAACTACTGGCAACCTGGAGATGCCATATTTCTTTATTTTTGCAATTGCTTCTTTTAATGTGTCGTTTGGAGATAGTGGAATAACCTTCTTATTCATAATGTCCCGTGCTTTCAAAGCTTTTTTTTCCAACAATGTTTCCAATGCATCAAATATCTTTTTTGCTTTAGTATAGGTGGGATCAATTTTTTGAGATTCTACTTTAGCAATAAGTGATTGTGAAACATCTGCAGCTTTAGCTAGCTGTATTTGAGTCAATCCCGATCTTTTTCTTAATACTTTTATTTCACTTATGTCTCTCATTATCTTAGAAAAGAATAATTTATTTATAAATTTATTCTTCTTAGAATATAATGCCCAACAATACCTTTACATTTATTATATGTTTTTTAACTTAGTCAAGTTTATATAATACTTGATGTTTATGTGACTTAAAATGGCAGACATTGGAATAGTTGGTTATGGCTTTGTAGG
>JAFCDT010000018.1:0-5209 GCA_017609525.1 Candidatus Woesearchaeota archaeon
ATTGTTATGTGAGCGAACGGAGTTGAGCGGTAGTTGATTTTGATTATTTCTTTCTTTTAATTAAAATGATAATTAAGGCTATTATGTAGAATGGGATTATTGCGTAATAGGTGTAAGTTGCAGTAGATTCTACAATTTTTTGAGATAATGAAGGTAGGCATCCATCACATGATCCAAGATATAGATCTGTAAACCATGATAAGAATATTGTTGCTACTACACTTATAATTCCCCAAATAATTGCTTTAGTTTTGAATTCCATCATTTAATTAAAATACTTTTATCTTATATAAAATTACCTTAAGCTTCAAAATCAATTGCACATAACAAGTCGTGTTAAGTTCTCCGAGGGCGTTAGCCCGAGAGCGCAGCGTGACCGAGCGAGTGAAACGAGCGAAGGAGTTGTCCCGAAGCGCGCGTTATGGTAAAGTTATTAAATAATAAGAATCATTTTTGAAGATATGATAAATGAAAACTTCAAAAAAGCAATCAAAATAATTCACAAATTAATGAATGAGAATAAAATTAAATGGGCTTTAATTGGAAGTACAAATATGCAATTACAAGGAATGGATATAAGTCCTCACGATTTGGATATTGTTGTTCAACTAGGAGATTTGGAAAAAATGCAAGAAATCTTTTCAGATTATAATGCTTCTGCCGTCAAGGAATTGAAACCTTTAACAAACGAGCCTGGCTGGGAAGTAAAATTAAATATAGAAAATGTAGAAGTCCAGATTTTAGGGGAAAGAGATACGGGCGAGTATGTTAGCAAATTATTAGCAAATAGATTAACAAAAATAAAAATCGATGACATTGAAATTCCTTGTTTTACTTTAGAAGCAGAAGCACAAACTTATGCCGAAACAAATCGTGAGCATAAAGCCCATTTAATTCAAGAATTTTTAGAGCGCGCGTAGGACAATTGGATTTAATTAGCCGATTTGGGTGTAGCGAGGTGCAACCGAGCGAAACCGTTAAATCGCTGTTATGCTCTCTGACCGAAGGGAAGACGGAATTTTAGTGCAACGGTGCCGAAGGCAAAAATTCCGAGTTGCGAGTCCGCCGAAAATTTGTTGTTGCCGTAGTTTTTTCTTTAGGGGTTGCCGCCGTTTTTTATTTCAGAAAACTTATTAAATATAAGCATATTAAGATTAATTATGACTATGGAATTTCAAGCAAAAATGTCTTTTAGCATAAGCGATGAAGACAAAAAATTGTATGATAAGTATGGTATTCCTGCGATTGAATTAGCCAATGATGGTGAATTTTTAGCAGCAGTAAAATTGATTGACAAAATACTAAAACAAAATCCAAAATGCGAATTTGCTTTGCTTCTGAAAGCAAACTATTTGTTTAATCATGTAAATCATAATCTTGAGTTTGATGAGATAAGTCCAGAGAGCATTGATAAAATTAGAAAACAGGCAGAAGGGTTCAAAGAACAACTTGAAGAATGTATAAACTTAATTAATAAGGCTCTTAAAATAAATCCCAAAAACAAAGACGCTAAAGGATTAAAAGATTTCATAGAAAAAAATTCTTTAAAAGAAGTTAATAATCTCATCAAATCTGCTAAAGATACAAAACAAAGACTAAGCAAATCTTCTTCTGGAATGGACGCAAAGGTTATTTGCCCATACTGTAAAAAGGAAGATGTTATGATTAAAGTTAAGAAAACAAATGATGAATATAATTGTCCAAATTGTAACAAAACTTTTTTAGCAATTATAGGTGAAGTTAGAGGAGCAAGAGGTCTTGGAGGATATGTAGCCCACACCGTAACTATACGACTAAGAAATATTGAGGGTGGAGAATCAGTAATTAACTATTATAGTGGCTATCAGGGAAATGAATTTAGGTCGGGAGATATGATTGGAGCAATATATAAAAAAGGTTGGTTATCTGGTGGATATGGCTCAAAACCAGCTTATATAATCAATTGGACAACCGGACTTTATTCTGATAAATTGTGATAAGATGAATGGATTTGATAGATTAAACAAAATAATGAAGGAATTTCATGATAAAATTTCTATTTCTCTGGCACCAATTCAACTATTCGGTCAGCAATTTCAGGCACAGATGGAGGCTCTTACCGAACCGATGAAAAGAATGCAATTGTTATCCCAATCAATTGCACAATCATTAAAGCCTCTTACCGAAATAGTAATAAATTTTGATTTCAAGGGATGGGAAGAATTCCTCAAAGAATTTGGGTGGGTAGAAGCAATCTCAATATCTTATGCTTCGGAACTTAAAGAAAAACTTAAAACAAGCGGAAAAGAGGAAGTATGGAAACAATTAATTTCTGATTTTGAAGATGAAGAACTATTAAATGAATTGGTTTCAAAAATAAAGAATGATAATATTATTAAATCAAGAGAGAAAATTTTAGGAAAAGCTGTTTACCATCATAAAAACAAGGACTACATAAGTTCTATTCCCCTTTTACTATCGCAAATAGAAGGTATATTTTGGGATATGGGGGTTAGTCAAAAATTAATTGAGAATAAGTTTAATAGTAAGAATTTGATTGATGCAAAAGGAAACTTAATATTAGGAAGAAATGGGAGACCAATAGAATGTTCATTAGGGGAACTAATTATAAAAATTTTTGATAACTCTTCAAAATTTGGAGAACATACAAAAAGTAATGTTTATTCAAAAGAATTCAGGCATCCTATTTTACATGGTAGAGAGATTGATTATGATAACAAACAAAGATCAACTATGCTTCTCCTAATGCTATTTGTATTGCTTGAAAAAGATAAGTAAAGGCGGCAACCCCTTTTTAAAAATAAGAAAAAATTTCGTTAAAATTTTGTTAGATGATTTGCGAAGCAATTTCGTGTTTTCTTTTTCCGTTTATGAATTTTAACGAAGGCAACAACGTAAGAATTTTCGGTGGCAACCTCGTCAGAGGCGGACTCGCAATTGAGCATAACATATGCGATTAAGAGAAGTTGAATTTTTGAGGCAACCCACAAAAATTCAATTTGGACGGAGCCTGCAAGGCGGAGTCTCTTAATCGCTGTTCAACGACCGAACGAAGTGAGGCGAGCGAATGTTAGTGAGCGCAGAGTTGCAGATGCTCGGGTGGGAGGCGCGCGCCAGAATTATTTTCTAATTATTCTTACATTTGGAAATGTGTTTTTTATTCCCCTTTTCCATTCTTCATATCTCGGCTCATACACATCCATTTCAAATAAAACAATAACCAATTCTCCAAAATGTTGATAATATCTCATACACTTATCAGCGATTGTTTTTAAGTCTTGGGTTCTTGTAGGACCTTTAACTTCAATTGCTACATCGCCAACAACAATATCTGGTCTTGAAGAACCTTTTTGTTGTTCAATATCTGCATGAGGAAATTTTGATTTTAAATAACCAACTAATTCTACTTGGTAGGGAAACTCATTCTTATATCTTCTAGCTGGCTTAAACTCTTCAATTGCTTCAACCACCTGATTAATCAATCTTTCCTTTTCTCTTGCTTCTTCGTCTTCTTTTCTCCATTTCTCTACTTCGTCAGGTTTACCCCATCTTTCATTTCCAAATCTATCAACGAATTTTACTAAACCTTTCGCCTTCTGTTCTTCTTCAAATGCTTTCTTTTCTGCTTCTTTCTTCTTTTTATATTTCCAATATAGCACAAATCCTACTACTAGTATAGTGAGTATAACAACAAAAATAGTAACTATTGTCATGATATTTTGTTTTGCCCATTCTATGAAAGGTTGGATTACAAAAATCCACACAAGAACACCAATAATGATGAGAGCAATTGTCAATTGTGCCCAAGGGGGTAAATCACTAAAATTAAATTCAGGTTCACGATAATAAGATTGTTTTCTTTTGCTGTATCTTGACCTTGAATAAGAACTTCGCCTAGGTTTTTTCCACAAATCTTTTTCCCATTCACTCATTACATCCATTAAACTTCCTTTCTCATATCTTATTCCAGTTAATGAATCAACCTTATATCTCTTTCTTTTTCTTTTTGTCATTATTAACTGCTTAAATTTTATTTTTTAAATAATTTTTTATTTTGCGCGCGCCTTCTTGAAGGGTGGTTGGGTGGGGAAGAGCATCTGCAATTTCGTTGAACAAAGGGTTTTTATGAAGTTCAACGAAGTTGAATTTGGACGATTGTTTTGAGTCTTAAAAACCTTGTTCTATGATTTTTCGTATGACGGAAACCAACAAAGTTTATATAATCCTTATCAAATCTCAATTTTATGAAGATTGAGAAGAAGATTTGGCCAGAATACTTCCAGAAAATTCTTGATGGTGTTAAAACCTATGAATTAAGACTTGCTGATTTTGAATGTAAGCCTGGGGATATTTTGGTTTTGAAGGAGTGGGACCCTGAAACAAAAGAATATACTGGAAGAGTTATAGAAAAAGAAGTGACTTATGTTGGCAAAACAAAAGGCATTAAATTCTGGACAAAAGAAGAAATAGAAAAGCACGGTTTTCAAATTATAGCTTTTAAGTAAGTTGGTTGAGTAATATGTCATAGAACATAAGGTTTTTATGAAGTTACGAACGTAGTGAGTAATTTGGGAGAGCTTTTTTGCGAGCCTTAAAAACCTTGTTGAACGTATGTAAGGCGGAGAACTACCTCTTTAAAAGAATAGAATACTCTTCATCAATCTTTGTTTTTAGCCTATTTAACTTAGCTTCTTTTTTCTTAAGATCTGGTTTGAAGAAAATGCAATGTGCAATCAACATTAATGCAATAAATAATACCACCGCTAGGGCTATTATCCAAATTGCTTTTAAGCTGATTATGATAGAAATCCCAATTGTTGCTAAAGCTATTATTAGCATTAATTGAGAATTTAATATGGCACTAATTTCATACTGAACGTCTTCTTTTTCACTCTTCAATTTACTTATTAACATTTTAGATTTTTCTTCTTTTTTCATATCTAAAAACAAACTTCATTATTATTTAATGATTTCTGTAGTTCGAGCATTATTACGCTTCAACATAAGAGCTAGACGAAGTTATGAAATAATTTGGATGAAGCTCTGCAAGAGCGTAATCTTCTAGCGATTGTTAATTGCCCCGAAGCCGAAGGATGAGAGCGCAGCGTGGTCGAGGAGCGAAGCGACGAAGAAGTCGACAAATGGCGAATTACTTTTGCACAAATTTATAGATTCCATATAATACTAATATTGCTATAGAAACAATAAC
>JAFCDT010000018.1:5218-20763 GCA_017609525.1 Candidatus Woesearchaeota archaeon
TCCACATTGCAGAAAATAGTACAATCATAGCAGCTATAATTGCAAAAGTTCCTTCTTGTTTAGGGTTAATTTTTTTCATATAATGAAATTATATTAATATATTAATAAACTTTTCGCCATTTGTCGATTGCAATTAACAAAGGGTTTTTATGAAGTTACGAACGTAGTGAGTAATTTGGGAGAGCTTTTTTGCGAGCCTTAAAAACCTTGCTACAGGGAGTAAGACGGAAAAATACTAATAACAACTTTTTTATAGTCTGGATTTTTTATTAGTTAACATGAAAGAAATCACTAAGTGGGGTCGGCAAGCTTATGAAACTAAAGATGGTAAGAAGAAGACAATTCATTCCAGGGTTGGAGAGAAGAAATATGGATATGATAAAATCCCTAAAGATTTTGTAATACATCATATTGATGGCAATCCAGATAATAATCAATATTATAATCTTATTCTTCTTCATAGAAAAGATCATAGGCGAGTTCATGGTACAAGGAGTTTGATCATTAAATCTGTTAAACCCAGCGAAGAAAAATAGTATTTTGAGTATTATTCCTTTGTAGCACTCACGATTAAATCTTGTTGCGAAGCAATGAGTTGTAATCGGTGTTAGAAGATTTTTTTAGTTTAGTTTCAGAGTATGGGCTAACTTACGAGTGATGTGATAAAAGAAATAATAGGTTTATACAAAATTAATATTCCAACTACTATTGATAGGATTACTCCTAAAAGGGCAACGCCCCCAATTGTGTCTTTGATTTTTCCATATTCTTTATCATAATTGGGGGATAATCTATCAATAAGTTTTTCAAAAGTTGTATTAATTAGTTCTAGAATTATTACTAAAAAAGATACTGCAAGTATTATGATAAATTCTATTTTTGGTATTTTTAGTAATATTGAAATGATAATAATAAATAAACCTACTAAGATCTGAATTCTCAAATTTTGTTCCCTTGAAATAGCATGAAGGATGCCTTTCATTGCAATAGGAACTCCTTTTATGAATTTGAATAAAACCATAACTATTAGGTTTAATCTGAACTTTATAAAAATAACTTTTATAGGCTCTGAAACTAAATTTCTTCTAACATATCCGATTAAATCTAGTACGAAGTATTAGTTGTAATCGGTGTTAGTTTCCCCTGAATACTTGGAGGGGTTGCAGAAGGCAAAGTTTGAGAGCCCGAGTTTATTATTAATAATCTGCAAAACAGAGAATATTTCAGGAGTGCCCACTTACTTTTATTAAATAGTCATTTATTAGTAGTAAATAACCAAAAGGTTTAAATACTAGTGTTTATATCTACAGATTATTATGGAAAGAAAAAAATCAGAATTACAAAGAGAACTTGAAAGAGATGGATGGAGATTCCTTCATAATGTTCCAATAATTCACCCACTTCATGAAACTGCTGAAAGCATCAGAGAAAGATATTTAGAAGCAAAAGAATTTGATGGCAGGAAATTCGAAGAAGTAAGAATTGCTGATGCTTATAATTTTGAAGGAAACTCATTAAATACACTTGATTTTAAAGCTGTGTATGTAAGATAAAAATTAAATTATTTTTTCTTTCATTTTAAATCGTTAGCGGGTAGCTTTTTATGCAAGGGCTCTCAAATTGAAACTAACGTATTGGATTATGAGAAGTTTGCCTTTGGCAAATTTCCCTGAAGGGCGGAGCGGAGTGCAACGGAGCGAAGTCATAATCCTTGTTATATTCCCTGAAGGGCAAAATTTTAGTGCAACGGTGCCGAAGGCAAAAATTTTGAGTTGAGAAAGGCTTTCTACATCAAGGTGGAGTTTCGTTACTTTATGTTTAACATCTGTTTTAATTCTATCATATCTTTGTCAGATAAAGGAGTTTTCCAAAGCTCATTAACAAGCCAAAGCCCACTTTTCCGTATTTTTTCTTTTGGAGAGAAATTACCTAACCACGTTTCAGATGACTTACATTCATCGCAGAGTGAAACAGTAGAGATAATTTTTGATTCAATTTCAAGTCTTTGATCTTTATCATCAACCTGAAATACGACAAAAGAAAAATTATCCTGAATATATTTTGTGACTCTCTTTTCAGTTTCTTTCTGCTTTATGAAATCAACAGAGTTGGAATGCAGTTCTTTAGCATTTTTTGTAGTCAAATCTATTTCCCATTGTTCAAGAAATGAATCTTTATCTTTATTCAACAAAGCCCTGCCAATGTTTTTTCTAAAAATGCTTCTATCTTTATTTTCGTTCAAAAAATGTTGAAACAAGCGAGAGCAAAGCTGATTATTTCCTGTATGCGTTCCAATTCTGACAATCCTACTTGTAGAGTGGGCAAATTCTCCTTTTTCAAAAAGAATGTAAACTCCATTTAATGGTATTTCTTGCTCATTAAAAGGGAAGGAATGTTTTTTCATTCCGTTAAACCATTGGTGGATTGTATGACAATTTTTACTCATGCTTAATCTTCTCCGTTAGCCATTTAAGTTGCTTGCCAATGCCTAAGCCAAGCATAGGAATTTTATAATTTTTGATGTGGGGGAGTAAAAATTTCCTGTAATTATTTCCAGCAAGAAATACAAACTCATCTTTATCTAAATTTGCGACTTTCCGCAGTTGATTTAATACAGAATTTGCCCACTTTTTGATTTCATTGGAAGACATTTTGTTGAGGGTTTTATCATATGGTTCAATTTCTTTATTCAAGCCAAGCAAACCATATTCAGCAGAAAGAATGAAAATATTATCGGGATTTAGCGACTTTGCGTATTGAAAGTTTTTCTGGAAAAGTGAGCTTACATACAAATCTTGGGCTTTGGATTTATAATTAAGTTTTTTGCTAACACATGAGATTAAAACAATCTTTGCCATATATAAATGATAGAATTAAATGTTTTAATAAAGTTTGCTAAAAAGAAACTCCGCCCATCAAAATAAAAAAGCCTTTCTCAATTGAATATAACAACTATTAGATAAACTTTTTTGGTTCTAATAGTTGTTAGAGTTCTTATTTTGTTTAAATTCTAAATATTTAGAGAACTTGTCCGGAAACATTCCGAGAATCATTGACTTAATCTCTTTTTATATGCAGAAATATTTAGATTTTTTAAGAAGGGAACTAAAACTTAGGGGATTTAGTGATAAAACCATAAAGACCTATGTTTATCAGATATCAAGATTTCTTGATTATTTTGATAGAGATCCGAAAACAATAACTAATGAAGAGATAGAAGACTATATTTTAGAATTAATAGATAAAAGATACTTTAATGCAACAATTAGATTAAGCATTGCAGCTATAAGGTTTTTTTATTTTGATGTGTTGAGACATAAAGTGGATTTTTTGATAAGAGGCCTACCAAAAAGAGAAAAAAAGCTACCCAAAGTTTTATCCAAAGAGGATATATTAACTATGATTAATAAAACAAAAAACATTAAACACAGGTTATTGATTAAGTTGCTGTATTCTTCTGGTTTAAGAGTCTCTGAGGCAATAAAGATTAAAAAACAAGATTTTGATTTTAAAAGAAATTTAATCAGAATAGAGCAAGGAAAGGGTAAAAAGGACAGGTACACCCTGCTTGCTAAAAATTTGAGAAATGATTTATTGAGATTTTTTTGCAAACACAATATTAAAGATTATCTTTTTTGTGGAAGAAAAGACCATTTGACTATTAAATCAGCTCAGAAGATTGTGGATAATGCAGCTAAAAAAGCAAGAATCAATAGAAAAGTAACTCCCCACATGTTAAGGCATAGTTTTGCCACACATTTATTGGAGAATGGTGTGGATATTAGGTATATACAACATTTATTGGGGCATTCTAACCTACAAACCACCCAAATATACACAAAAGTAAGTAATTTGGATATTTTAAAGATAAAAAGCCCCCTGGATTAAATAGAAATGTTTAAAAATATATGTTACTCGCGTTTAATCATGGATCTAGTAAGAGCCCACAGTTAAAAGAATTCTTTTTTATTAGCTAGATCTAAAATATTTGGAGGATATTTATGAAAACTATTAAAGATTTTCAATGGAAAAAAGGAATTAAGGTTGAAGAATTAGTAGACTCTTTTGGTAGTGTGGGTTTTCAAAGTATTGAATTGAATAAAGCCGTAGATGTTGTGATAAAGATGAAGAAGGATGGGGCCAAGATTTTTTTGACTTTTACTTCTAATATGGTTACTTCTGGTTTAAGGGGCTTTTTTGCTCAATTGATTAGATTAAGGCTTCCTGACATTATTGTTACAACTGTTGGCGGCTTAGAAGAGGATATAATGAAGGCCAAGGGCGAGAAATTCATTATTGGAGATTTTCATCCAGATGATGTTGAGTTATATGAGAAAGGCGTGAATAGGGTAGGGAACATCAATATCACTAATGAAAGCTATTGCAGATTTGAGGATGTTATTTCTCCTATGTTGGCGAGGTTATATGAAAAGAAAAAAAGATGGCCTGTTTCTGAATTGCTTAGGGAAATAGGATCAATGTTGAATGATGAAAATTCTATTTTGTGCCAAGCTGCAAAGAATAAGGTGCCAATCTTTTGTCCTGCAATAACTGATGGGGCCTTTGGATTTCACTTATTTATGTTTCAGCAAAAACATCCTGATTTTATTGTGGATGTAGTCAAGGATTTTTCAAATATATTGTTTAGTGTAAGCCATGATGATAAAAAAGGGTTGATATCTTTGGGAGGGAGCATATCTAAGCACCATGCTATTTTAGCCGGGTTGTTAAATGGTGGAATGGATTATGCTGTTTATATGACTACAGCTAGTTATGCATCTGGAAGCATGTCAGGAGCAACCACTAATGAGGCTAAATCTTGGGGAAAAGTAAAAGATGATAGTGATGTTGTAACTGTGATTGGGGATGTTACAATAACCTTCCCTTTGATGATGGTTTGTGTTTTAGATAGGTTAAGTGAAGAGGGATTATTAAATGAGAGATAGGGCCAAGTTCGTTCTGAGTAAGAAGACTGCTGTTGAGAAACTCAATGAAGTTAGTAAATTAGCAGACGTGGTTTCCTATAGTTTTAAAACAAATTATGAGGTTGGAAAGATTTTAGAGGGTTTATGCTGGTTTAGTGTTCATTCTTTAGAAAATTTAGAACTTTTGAATAATTTTGATAAGGTATTTTATTTTGCCCAGTCATGGGATGTTGATGAATTAAATATTTTATTTGATAAGGGCGTTAAATCTTTTGTTGTAGATAATAAGCAAGATTTGGAGATCTTGTTGGATTTTCTGAAAGAAAGAAATGAAAAAATTAATCTGTTTTTAAGGATGAGGCTTAAGGAAAACACCATTCACACTGGAAAACATTTTGTTTTTGGTTTTTATTCCAAGGAAATCAATGAATTAATACTTAAACTGGAAAAGAATGATAACATCAGTAAATTAGGCATACATTTTCATAGAAAAACACAAAATATTAGTGAATGGTCTTTGAAAGAAGAAATAAAAGAAAGTTTGAGTAAAGAAGTTCTAGATATAATTTCTTTTGTTAATATCGGTGGTGGTTTGCCTAGTGTTTATAAGAATTATAGAGAGGAGATTTTTAGTTCTATATTTGAGAAGATTAGAAAGTTAAGGAAATGGTTGAATGATAAAGATATAAAAATGATTATTGAACCTGGAAGATATATTGCTGCTCCTGCAGTAAGATTGGTTGCCAAGATCAAAAATATTTATAACAATAATATTGTGGTTAACTGTTCTGTCTATAATTCGGCTATGGATACCTTTGTTGCACATATTAGGCTATTGGTTGAAGGGGAAACTAATGAAGGTTATGCTTATACAATCAAAGGATGCACTCCTGATTCTTTGGATATTTTTAGGTATAAAGTATTTTTAAAAAAGAAACCCATGGTTGGCGATAGTATAATTTTTTTAAATGCTGGAGCATATGCTTTCCATACTGATTTTTGCAACTTGCCCAAATTAAAAACAGAAGTTGTTGACTAAATTATTTCTTTTCTATGGCTTTATTTAGGTCTTTTAATAATTTTTCTACATCAATTCCATGTGCTTTTGCTCCATCCTCTAAACTTTCAAAACTTGCAGCTGCACAACCTATGCAATGTAGCCCGTGTTTCATAAATACTTCTGCTGTATCTGGATATTTGGAGACTATTTCCATAATCGACATGCTTTTTGTTATTTTCATTCTCTACACCCTGTTCTTTGATCCTAATGGTTTATTCCATTCTTTTCCAGGAAGTTTTCTGTATGGGGTTGAACTTGGTGACTGCAAGTTCATGAACAATATCTGTGCTACTCTTGTTCCTGGCCATAGCGCCACTGGTATTCTTGAAATATTGGAAATTTCTAAAGTTAATTGACCGTCCCATCCTGGATCTACATTGCCTGCAGTTGAATGAACTACAATTCCTACTCTTCCTAATGAACTTTTTCCGTCTAATCGAGCCATTAAATCATGAGGGACTTTAATTCTTTCTCTTATTGATCCAAGTACAAATTCTCCTGGGTGAATTATGAATGGCTCATCATCTGTTTTTTCTATTATTTCTGTGAAAGAATCCATGTCAATATTTTTTGTATCTAGGTGGGTTTTGTGCACATTCTTGAATATTCTGAATTTATTATCCAGCGTTAGGTCTACTGTTGAGCCTGTTATGTGCTCATTTTTTACTCCTTCGATTATTAAATCTTTCTTCAATCTCTCTTTTATGTCTACATCACTTAGGACTGTCATTTTCCTGTGCTACCAAATCCTCCTTCTCCCCTTTTTGTCTGATTTATTTCTTTAACCTCTTTGAGGTTTACTTCTTCTAATTTTTTAAAGATTAGTTGGGCTACTTTATCTCCTTCATTAACAATATAATCCTCATTTCCATGGTTTATTAGTATAATATTAACTTCTCCCCTATATGTTGCGTCTATTGTGCCTGGTGTGTTTATTACACTGATGCCGTGCTTTAATGCCAATCCAGATCTTGGTCTTACCTGGCATTCATATCCAAAGGGGATCTCAAGTTTAATTCCAGAGGATATTGCTGCTCTTTCTCCTGGCTTTAAGACATATCTTTCTGTTGAATGTACATCAAAACCAGCATCACCTTCATGGGCTATTTGAGGAACTTTTGCATTTTCCTTTATCTTTAATACTTTTATCTCTACCATCTTATTTCGCAGACCTCAAAACGATCTTTTATTTTATCTCTTATTTGCTTTAGCTCTTGTTTCTTAAAAGGTTTTTCTTTTTTAAAGTTTTTATCCAAGGTAACTCTTGGACTAAACTGCTGCAGGTAGAATGCTTTAGCTCCTTTTAATTGTTTTGTAATATCTAAAATATCTTTTTTAGAGTGCAGTTTTGGCAGTGCAGTCATTCTAAACTCGTGGTCTATACCAGAATTTATTATTAATTTAATGCTTTTTTTTATTTTTTCTATATCTATCTTAACTCCTATTGTTTTTGTGTATTTTTCTAGTGGAGCTTTCATATCCATTGCTATATAGTCTACTAATTTTTTATCTATAATTTCTTTAAGTTGCTCTGGATTGGAACCATTTGTATCTAGTTTTATTTGTAGTCCTAATTCTTTTAACTTTTTTAGAAAAGGAATTATGTTGTATATCAGTGGTTCTCCGCCAGTTATTACAAGAGCATTAATCCATTTTTTTCTTTTTTTTAGAAACTTTATTAATTCGTCTTCTTTAATTGTTTCAAAATCTTCTGGATTTTCAATTAAATCTGGATTTTGACAGTATGGACATCTGAAATTGCAGTTTGCTAAAAAAACAATAGATGATACCCTGTGGGGATAGTCTATTAAACTTGTTTTTTGAATTCCTTTTATGGGTAACATACCTTAGTGACAATCAAGTGATTGTTGTATTGGTTTTGTTTTAAGCTCTTTTTTTAATGCTTTGTTTTCAACGTATGTTTTTCTTTCTTTGAATTCTTGTTTTTTTCCTGCATTCCAATTACTTACTGGTCTAAAATAGCCTACGATTCTGGAGTAGACTTCTGTTTTTTGTCCGCATTTCATTTTTTACACCTCCATTGTACATTCATGATGTTCTCCTGATATATAGCCATGTTTAGGGCATACACTAAAAGTAGGAGTTATTGAAAAATAAGGCAATCTTGTATTATAGCTTATTTTCTTAACCAATTCTTTGCATGCTTCTCCTGAGCTTAGTCTTTCACCTAAAAAAGCATGGAATATTGTGCCGCCGGTGTATAGATGTTGAATATCGTTTTGGTGCTCTATTGCTTCTATTATGTCATCGGTATAACCTACTGGCAAATGAGTTGAATTGGTTAGATATGGCACTTTTTCTCCTGCAGTGATTATATCAGGGTACATTTTTTTATCAAATCTTCCAAATCTGTATGCTGTTGATTCTGCTGGTGTTGCTTCTAGATTATATAGGTTATTGGTTTCTTTTTGGAATTCTTTAATGGTTTCACGCATGAATTCTAAGGTTTCTATTGCTAGCTGTTTTCCTTCTTCTGAGGCAATTGTCTTTCCAATAAGGTTTAAACAGGCTTCATTCATTCCACATAAACCAATTGTTGAAAAGTGATTATCCCATCCCCCAAGATACCTCTTTGTGTAAGGCATTAAACCTTTTTCGAGGTTATTTTGGATTATCTTTCTTTTAATTTCTAACGAGTCTTTTCCTATTATCATATAATACTTTATTTTTTCAAAGAATTCTTCTTTGTTTTTTGCTTCATAAGCCAATCTGTTAAGATTTATTGTTACTACTCCAATAGATCCTGTTGAATCTCCTGGCCCCCACATGCTTCCCGGACGTTTCATAAGTTCTGTTTGATTTATGTTAAGTCTGCAGCACATTGCCCTAATACTTTTTGGATCTAAATCTGAACCCACATAGTTTTGGAAGTAAGGAATTCCGTATTTAGCAGTTACATTAAAAAGCAATTTGGCATTTTCTGAATCCCAATCAAAATCTTTTGTTATGTTATATGTTGGGATGGGAAAGGTAAATACTCTGCCTGCAGCATCTCCTTCTACCATAACTTCTAAGAAAGCCTTATTTATCATATCCATTTCTTTTTGACATTCCCCATATGTGAAATCCTGTGTTTTTCCTCCCACTATTGCTTTTTCATTCTTCATGTCTTCTGGAACTTTCCAATCAAATGTAAGATTGGAGAAAGGGTATTGGCTTCCCCAACGAGAAGGGATGTTCAAACAGAACACTAAAGATTGTATTTCTTGTTTTACTTTTTCGTATGTTAGATTTTCTGCTTTAACAAAAGGAGCCAGCAAGGTATCTACTGAGCTAAATGCTTGGGCTCCAGCAAATTCCATTTGCAGGCACCCTATGTAGTTAATCATTTGTGATATAATGACACTAAGATGCTTGGCTGGTTTTGCATCTACTTTATTAGCCACTCCTCCAAAACCCAATAAGATTAAATTTTTAAGTGAATGACCACAACAATAACCAATAAACCCGTTTGTTAGATCATGAATATGTATATAACCATCTTCGTGAGCCTTTCTTATTAGAGGAGTATAAATCTTATTTAGAGAATAGTTTGTTATTACCTTGCCAGCAGTGTGTAAAAGCAAACCTGAAAAAGAATACGACTCATTACTGTTTTCTTTAATATTCCAGTGTGATTGGTGTAAATATTCAGATATTGTATTGTCGACATCAATGAACATTTCTTTTGTTTCTCTTATTCCCTTATGGCGCTCTCTGTATAAAATATAGGCTTTTGCTGTTTTTGCATGGCCATTTTCAATAAGAACTTTTTCTGCAATATCTTGAATTTCTTCTACTGTGGGAATATGGTCTTCTTGATATTTTGCGTTGATTATCTTAACAACTTCATCAGAAAGACTTTTTGCTTTTTCTTTATCTTTTCCGCCAACTGAAACTGCTGCCTTGAATATTGCATTTGTAATCTTATCTTGATTAAATAATGCAATAGAACCGTCCCTCTTTTTTATCCTAGTTATCATCTTTTTATAATTTTTTTATTTCTTCCTTGAATGCTTTAATATTATCAAAATCTTTGTATACAGATGCAAAACGCATGTAAGCTACTTCATCTAATGCTTTTAGTTTTGCAGTAACTTTGTTGCCAATGGTTCTGCTTTTTATTTCATGACTGTTAAGTCTTCTTAGTTCTTGTTCGATTTTATCCAAGGTTTTGTCTATTTTTTCTTTTGTTATGGGTCTTTTGTTACAGGCTTTTAATAGGCCCATCCTTATTTTGTCCCTGTTAAATGGCTCTTTTCTGCCATCTTTTTTAAGGACCATAAGATCAAACTCGATTCTTTCATAGGTTGTGAATCTTTTACTGCACTTTAGACATTCTCTACGACGCCTTGTCACGCCTTGGGTTTCTCTTGTTTCTAGAACCTTTAGGTCGTTTGATGTGCAATATGGACATTTCATTATATAACCACTATATATAGCGTTAAAACATTATCATATGCTCAACATATAGGTTAGTTGAGATAACCTAAATAGTATATAAATATTTATTTACTAAATCATATATGTTAAAGTTGATGACTTTTTTATTGAAAATTTTATTTAGAATTCATATTTTTTCGTAAATAATTTATTCCATGTAGTATTTCGCAGTCTTTTTTTGTTCTTTATCCAGTTGTGAACCGGGCTTGTTTATCCTGGGCCTTCTGGTGCTCGGATCTTTTCTGTAGGTTATGTCCAGAAGTTTCAATACTTTGTTCATTCCCTGCTGTTTTTCCAATAATTCTGTGTTTCCTTGTTTTCCTGATATCCCTGTGAATACTAACATTCTATCACCAAGATAATCAATGAACTGAATATCGTGGTCAACAACTATTGCTGAAATATCTCTTTGCTGTATAAAATCTTTTATTACTTCTGCCACTTTTAGTCTGTCTTCTACGTCGATGAATGCTGAGGGTTCATCCAAAGCAAGTAAATCAGATTCCTGCAATAAAGCCAAGGCTAAATGGAATTTTTGCAATTCTCCGCCAGATAAATTTTTAATTTCATTGGTTAGGATGTTTTTTAGATTTAGTTTTTCAAGAATATTTGTCTTAAACCAACCCGAGCTAAACTCTTTGTGCTTGTTAAGATGCTCCTGTACTGTTCCTTTTATTATTTTAAGATTTTGGGGTTTGTAACTTATTTTTATTTTTTCTATCTTTCCTTTATCTGGTTTTTCTATTCCTGTTAATAGTTTTAGAAATGTGGTTTTTCCCAATCCGTTTTGACCGATGACGGTTAAGACCTCTCCTTTCTTAATTGATCCACCCTTTACGTTTAATTTGAATTTATCAAACTTCTTTTCTATATCTGGAAATTTTAATAATGTTTCTTCTTGGGTTATTTTTTTAGCTCTTGTGGTTGTAAAATTAATTGAATAGTCTCTGAATCTTATGTTCTCTTCTGGAAGATATCCATCTAGGTATTCATTAATCCCTCTTCTTACTGCTTTTGATTTTGAGAAGATTCCATAACAAGCTTCTTTACCATAAACAATTTGTATTTCATCACTTATGTAGTCTAATGTTGCTAAATCATGCTCAACAACCATAACTGGAGAGTCTTTTGCCAACTCCCTAATGATTTTTGCTACTTTTATTCTTTGAGTTATGTCTAGGAAAGAAGCTGGTTCATCAAAGTAATAAAAGTCTGCTTTTTTTGCTATTGTGGCTATGATTGCTAGTCTTTGGAGTTCTCCTCCTGAAAGATTTGAGATTTCATTATCTTCTATCTCTTCTAGATTGAGTTCTTTTATTAATTTTTTAGATATTTTTCTTTCATCTATTTTTTTAATCAGATCTTTTACTTTTCCCTTATAAAACTGTGTTAGTAATTCTACTCTCTGGGGTTTATATGATATTCTTATTTTGTTGCCATAGAGTTTTGTAAAGTATTCTCCCAGCAAGGTGTTTGAGAAATAATTTATTATTTCTTCTTCTTTTGGAGGATTTTCAAAATCCCCAAAATTTGGTTTTATATTGTTTGATAGGATTGATAACGCAGTTGATTTTCCTATGCCGTTTCTTCCTAAAATTCCGATAACTTTGTCTTTTTTTGGGATTGGCAAGGAAAATAATTCAAATGTATTTGGACCAAACCTCATTAATGGCTTATCTAATTTCTCTGGTAGGTTTATAATCTTAATTGCATTAAATGGGCAACGTTGAGGGCATATGCCACAACCAGTACATAGTTTTTCATCTATTTCTGGGAAGCTTTCTTGTTTTGTTATGCATTCCTCTCCTGTTCTGTTAACAGGGCACAGCCCATGACAAAGCCAGTTGCATTTGGCAGGATTGCAGCGGTCTTTTTTAATTATTGCTACTCTTTTCATAGAAATTATAAGTTTGTTTTTCTTTTTAAATCTTGTTTTATAGAGATAGTTTTATAAATTTGGTTTTTATGGGTTTTTTTATGAAATGTAGTAAATGTGGCAAGAAAGTAGAAACCACTTTTTTAGGTAAAATTAAGGGAACTTATGTTGGAAAGAAAGCAGTATGTAGTGATTGTCAAAAAAAGCCTCAGTAGCTTAGTGGTAGAGCATCTGACTCGTAATCAGAAGGTCGCAGGTTCAATCCCTGCCTGAGGCTGTCAAAAGTTTTATATTTTTTGCTATAATATAATATCAAAATGAGTCTAGAAGATATAGAAGATATTAAACTAAAATCTTGTGGAGCATATTTCGCAGGACTTCTTCTGGCCATAGCAGCAACAGCTGCAATAAGCATAATACCTCTTTCAATAGGGGCAAGTAGTGAATCACACAAGGAAAATAACAGAAGAATAAGAAATGTAGTGGCCAAATATACTTCACAAGAACCAGAAGAAATTAACATACAAGAGATAAGATATCAAGAAGGGGCCATAAAAATAAAGGTAGATGGAGAAAATTACCTAATATACATAACTAGAGATAAGGATCACCCTCACAACAGGTGGTTTCCTGAAACACCAATATATGATATAACTAAAATTGAAGAACTTGAATAAACTTTACAACAACAATCTTTATTAATAATTAACTACTTATTCTTAAAAAGTCATGAAATATGATGTTATAATCATTGGTTCTGGTCCAACAGCATTATGGACAGCATTTAATCTACAAAAAGAAAATCTTTCCATAGCAATTCTAGAAAAAAATACTTTTTCTAGTGGTGGTCTGGTGAATGATTGTAAATTAAATTTAAACCCAGAAATATGCATGGATATTGATGAACTAAAAATAACAATAAAAGAAGCTGAAAAATATATTAGAGAAATAGATAATAAATTTTTAGAACATGGGGCAGATAAAACCTTATATGGCACTAATGAAGAGGAAATCAAAAAATGGCAGATAAGAGCAGAAAGGTGTGGAGCTAAATTAATTTCTTCAAAACAAAGACATATTGGAACAGATATGAGCATTAAACTAATTCAGAGTTTCAAAAAAGAGTTAGAAAAAAACAAAGTTAAATTTTTCTTAAATACTGAAGTGAAGGAAATAGAAAAAAACAAAGAATTTAAACTAAAAACAAATAAAGGAGATTTTTATTCTAAATATTTAGTAGTGGCCCCAGGAAGATCAGGAGCCTACTGGTTAAGGAATCAGGCTAAAAAACAAAGAATAGATTATAAATGGGGACCAATTGATGTTGGAGTTAGAATAGAATTGCCATCTGAAATCTATGATCCAATAACAGATATTGTTTATGATCCTAAATTCATCTTCTTAACAAAACATCATGGAGACAAAGTAAGAACTTTCTGCACCAATAAACATGGAAAAGTTAGACTAGAACCAAAGAATGGCGATTTTATTTTAGTTAATGGAGATGCCTTAAAAAATCATAAAACCATGAACACCAATTTTGCTATTTTAAACACAATTAATTTAACTGAACCTTATGCAGATACAACAGAATATGGAAGAGATATAGCAAAAGAGGTAAATAGACTGGGAGGGGGAAAGCCCATTGTGCAGAGGATGGGAGATTTTTTAGATGGAAGAAGATCTAAATTAAAAACTTTTTTTAGTAAAGAAAAGAATTATCATTTAGTTAAACCCACAATAGATATTAAAAAACAAGTTGTTCCTGGAGACATATCAATGGCTTATCCTGGAAGAATTGTTAATAATCTTTATGATAGTTTGGTTATTTTAGACAAAATTGTTCCCGGAGTTCTTCATTCTTCTAATTTAATTTATGCTCCTGAAATAAAATTCTATGATACCAAATACATAACTGACAAATATTTGGAAACTAATTTAGATAATTTGTTTGTTGGTGGCGATGGTGCTGGTAAATCCAGAGGTATTACAGGCGCTGCTTTAAATGGCATTTTAATAGCTAAGGGCATTAAAAATAAACTTTAAAAACTTTTATAAATACATGATTTCTATTTTTCTATATGAGGGGGTGCCGGAGTCTGGAAAACGGGCAGGACTTAAGATCCTGTGGCTTAGTGCCTACGCGAGTTCAAATCTCGTCCCCCTCATTTGCCTCGGTGGCTTAGCTAGTAGAGCACCACATTGGTAATGTGGAGGTCGCGGGTGCAAATCCCGTCCGAGGCTTTTTTCTTTAGTTAGTTTTATATATTTCTTAATTATTTCAAATTTATGAAACTGGTTTTGGTAGGGCCGCCCGCATCTGGCAAAGGAAGCCAAGCAGGGCTGTTGGCAGAAAAATTTAATCTTAAGCATATTTCTGCTGGAGATTTGTTAAGAGAAGAAAAAAGAAAAGGAACAAAGAGAGGTAAAATAATTCAAGGTTATATTGATAAAGGGCAATTTGTTCCTGATGAAATAACTAATGAATTAGTTAAGGAGCAAATGACGGATAATTGTGTTTTAGATGGTTATCCAAGAAATCTAACCCAGGCGCACTTTTTGGAGTCTTTTACTAAAATAGATCATGTTTTTTTAATAAATGTTAGTAAGAAAACAATATATAAGAGACTATCAGCAAGAAGGAGTTGTTTAAATTGTGGAGCAGTATATAATTTAATTACAAACCCACCAAAAGAAAAAGGAAAATGTGATGTTTGTGGAGGAAAATTGTATATAAGAAAAGATGATACTAAAGAAGGCATAAAAGAAAGACTAAGACTATATGACAAGAATACAAAACCCCTTCTTAAATATTATAAGGAAAAAGGAATTCTAAGAGAAATTGATGGAGAACAACCAATAAAAGAGGTATTTAATAAGATTGTTAGCTATTTATGACTTTTTTGTTAACAAAAAGATATATAAAGAAAACTATTAATAATACATTTATGAATAAAAGAGGTCAGATTTACCTTCTTGCAGCTATTATTTTTGCTATTGCTATTTACGGTGTTTCTTCTGTTGTTAATAAAGTAGAACAAAAAGAATTAAAAGGAAATTTTGAGAAATTATCTGAGAATTATGAAGCTGAAAGTAAAATTTTTATT
Organism: Candidatus Woesearchaeota archaeon; assembly: GCA_017609525.1. Classification (GTDB taxonomy): domain Archaea; phylum Nanobdellota; class Nanobdellia; order SCGC-AAA011-G17; family JACPNG01; genus JAFCDT01. The sequence goes on from JAFCDT010000018.1 coordinate 20,630, forward strand.
AATTCTTTATTAGGCAGCGATATGAGTCTTGAATCAAAGTTTCAGGCCTATGCAGAGTTTACAGCAGCATTTACTGCTTATTCTAAATCGCAAGATTCTTCTTTTGGTTTGATATATGCCTACAGTAGTGAAAA
>JAFCDT010000001.1 GCA_017609525.1 Candidatus Woesearchaeota archaeon
CAATCAAGAATGAGTCCTAATTTTTTCAAAAAGTGGGCACAAAAAGAAAACTTTATTTACTTTAACAATTAATCTGTTATTAATATGTTTATACCAGGACAATTAATATCAATATTAACTTTTCCAGGAGTTATTTTTCATGAACTTGGACACAAATTATTTTGTGATTGGACTGGTGTAAGAGTTCAAGAAGTATGTTATTTTAGATTTGGCAATCCTGCAGGATATGTTGCTCATGAACACCCAAGAAATTTTAAGCAGTCATTTCTTATCTCTGTTGGACCTTTCGTTACTGGAACAATTTTTGCATTATTGTTCTTTCTAATTTCAAAGATATTCCAAACAGAGTCATGGATTGGGTTATTGTTTATTTGGATTGGTGGTTCAATAGCTATGAACTCTTTTCCAAGTTCTGGCGACGCCAAAGTTTTATGGAAAGAAACGAATAGACACATCAAAGATAATTTTTTAGCAGTTATTGGGTATCCTTTTGCTTTAATTATCTGGATGGCTAACGCTTTAAGTATTATTTGGTTTGATCTAATTTACGCTGTTTTACTTTACAGTTTAATTAACCCTCAAATTTGGGGATCTTTTTTTAGTTAGTGTCCGCTCTTTTTAATTCTATAATATACTAAAGAGATAATCTTTTAAATCAAAAGCTCTTTTTTAAATTATGTCTTTTGAATATTTTGAACATACAGCAGATATAAAATTTCAAGCTAGTGGAAAGACAATAGAAAAAGCATTTGAACAAGCAGCTATGGCTTTAAAACAAGTAATTGCAGAAGACGTTAAAGTTAAAGATAAAATTAATAAAGAAATAAAAGCAAAAGGGAAAGATAAAAAAGCACTATTATATAACTTCCTAGAAGAATTTCTATATTTATTAGATGCAGAAGATTTTCTATTCTCAAAAGTAACCAATATTAAAATAAAAGACAATACTTTAAAAGCAAATATTTCAGGAGATAAAGCAAGCAACTATAAATTCACCAACGATGTCAAGGCAATCACATATAACAGTATGTTTATTAAAAAAGAAAAAGATAAATATGTTGTACAAGTAGTTTTAGATGTATAATTATGCCTGATAAACATAAGGTATTTAAACATTAAAAAAAGAAAAATTAAGGAAAACCATAAATGATTTTGTAGACTATTATTGGCATTTTCCAAAAGAAGATATTAAATCAAAAAGGTTTATTAAAGAAATACTAAGAAAAAAATCAAGAATAAGCAAAAGCACAGGAGTCATTAGATTAATTTCTAATAAAGAAGCAAATCTACTCAATTTACAGAAAGAATTAAATAAGTTTTTAAATATTGGATCTAAAGTAAATAGAAGAAAAAACAGTATCGGCACGATTTATTTTGAATTAAGTATAAATAAAAAAGAAGAAGTAAAAAAAATGATTAAACATAATTTAATAAATAAAGAACAAAAAGAAAAATGGTTGAAATTAAAAAAATAAATGATTATATGTACAAAATAGAAAAAAAAGATTCTATGAAAGTCCCAATTATCATTTTTGCATCTAAAAAATTATTGGATAATATAAAAAAAGATGATACGTTAAAACAGGCAGTGAATATGGCCACCCTAAAAGGGGTTATTAAAAATATAATTGTATTAAGTGATGCCCACCAGGGATACGGCGCATGTATTGGAGGTGTTGGGGCATTTGATACTGAAAAAGGGATAATTTCTCCAGGTTTTGTAGGCTACGATATAAACTGCTCAGTAAGACTCCTAAAAACAAACCTAAAACTAAAAGAAATTAAAGGTAAGGAAAAAGAAATTGTTAATAATTTATTTAATGATATTCCTTCTGGTGTAGGTGTAAAAGGAAGAATCAAACTTGATGAAACTGAACTAGATGAGATATTAAAAGAAGGAGCTCAATGGGCAGTAAAAAAAGGTTATGGAAAAGAAGAAGATTGCAAACATACAGAAGAAGAGGGCAGAATGCAAGAAGCAGACCCTTCTGCAGTTTCTGATAGAGCTAAAAAAAGAGGAAAGCCTCAATTAGGAAGTCTGGGGGCAGGAAATCATTTCTTAGAAGTTCAAGTAGTAGATAAAATCTTTGATGAAAAAGTAGCAAAAACTTTGGGATTAGAAAAAGATCAGATAACAATAATGATACATTGTGGATCTAGGGGGCTTGGACACCAGGTAGCATCAGATTATATTAAAGAAATGGAAAGTAAATATGGTTGGCCAGAAGTAGACAGAGAATTAGTAAATGCACCAATCAACAGTGAGCTAGGGAAAAAATACTTTTCAGCAATGGCTGCGGCTGCAAACTTCGCATTCGCCAACAAGCAATTAATCACTCATTGGGTCAGAGATTCAATGAAAAAAATATTTCCAAATTTTAAAGCAGAAGTAGTTTATGATGTTTGTCACAATATTGCTAAATTTGAAGAGCATATAATTGACGGTAAAAAAAAGAAACTTCTCGTAATGAGAAAGGGCGCTACAAGGTCTTTTGGTCCAGGTAAAGAAGAAATACCTAAAGATTATAGAGATGTCGGACAGCCAATTATTATCCCAGGAAGTATGGGAACAGCATCATATGTTTTAGTTGGAACAAAAAAAGCAGAAGAAATCTCATTTAGTAGTACTGCCCACGGGGCAGGAAGGTTAGAAAGCAGAACTGCTGCTAGAAAAAGATTTAGAGGAGAACAAATACAGGCACAATTGCAACAAAAAGGGATAGAAGTGAAATCAGGGAGCTGGAAAGGTTTAGTAGAAGAAGCTCCCCAAGTATATAAAGACATAGATGAAGTTGTTTCTGTTTCTCATAAGGTTGGAATAGGTAATTTAGTTGCAAGAGTTAAACCTATAACAGTAGTTAAAGGATAAAGTTGTTCAACTAAAACCGCTAATTTCTATAAAAGGTTAGGCTTTTTTTTCTTTTTTCTCCAGCACATTCTTTCTTTCAACAATAAACTTAGTCATAAACTTGGCACTAACAGAACTTACAATAATACTATACAGGACAAACAACAAAGACAGATCAACTATTCCTTTCAGTCCTGGAATATCATAAGATAACAACAAAAATATAACAGTTGCAACAGCAACACCTTTGGCTGCACTTAAAGTCATAAAAATTCTTTCCTTAAAAGTGATGTTCTGCTTACGAAAAGTAAAAGTAACAGCCAAGTATCTTATAGCTAAATAAATTCCAAACAACACTAGAGATTTAATAATAAAAATTATGTTAAGATTAAGTTTAATCATTATTCCTAGCAGAATAAAAACAACAATCTTCAGGAATTTAGTAAATATGGTGGAAAATTCCCTAATGTTTTCTTTATCTCTTAATGCCATAATACCAAACATAAAACCTAAAGTTGTCACACTCAAAACACCGTTTCCATTGAGGTATTCAGCCAAGGTATAAGAAATTAAAGCAGCAGCTATAACAGCCAATGGAGACAGCATCTTCTGAGACCAAGACCTCATGATCTTAAAGAAAATAAAACCCAGGATCAAGCCAGTACCAACCCCGGTCATAACCTGTTGTAAAAAAATAACTGGAATTGTTTTAGTTACTAAAGTGCCAGAATAAAAATCAACAATCAAAAAAGGAATTAAAACAGCTAAAGGAGTATTAACAATAGATTCAAACTCTAAGATCTCAGCAATTTTCTGTTTTTTCTCTCTCAGAATACTCAATAAAACATCAGGACTTGTTCCAGACATTAATGCACCAAATAAAGCTGCCAAAACAAAAAAACTTAAATCTGAAATCTTGCTGGTAAAAAGAAGATAAGTAGCTAAACTCAAGAGAACAACACTAAAAATAAAGAACACAAAGGCCAACTTCATTGCATGAGGAGACAGTTTTTTTATTTCCCCAAACTTAAATTTAGAAGTGCTATCAAATAAGATCATAATCAATGCAAAAACAGAGAAAGCAAACAAAAAACCAGCATCAAAAACAAATGTACTAAAATGCCCAAAAATCAATCCAGCCAGTAATAATAACAATATTTCTGGCACCTTAAACCTATAAGCTAAACCAGAAACAATAATACCTATTAAAAGCAATAACGATAATAACGACAATGGGGTTAAAGGGTCCAATATATCACCTCACATAACAAATATAGAAAGATATATATAAACATTTTCATTACATTTTTTTATGAAAGTTCTGGACAAGATAAAACCAACAAAAGAAGAAACAAAGAAAATCAAAGAACTAACAACAGAAATTCTTAAAAAAATAAAAATAAAAGACTGTAAATTAGAATTAGGAGGCTCAATAGCCAAACAAACATTCTTGCGTGGAGACCACGATATCGATATCTATGCAATTTTTGATTTTAAGAAATATCATAACAAAAAAATCTCAAACATCTTAGAGAAAGCACTAAAGAAACACTACAAAATTTCAGTACTGAAAGGTTCAAGAAATTATTTCCAGATTAAAAAAGACAATTACATCTTAGAAATTGTTCCAATACTAAGAATTAACAAAGCTTCAGAAGCATTAAACATTACAGACATTAGTCCCTTGCATACAAAATATGTCAAAAAATTCAAAAATAAAGATGAAATTTTACTAACAAAGGCATTCTTCAAAGCACAAAAATGTTATGGAGCTGAATCTCATATTAAAGGTTTCTCTGGCTATGTAATAGAGATCCTGACAATTCATTATAAGACATTTAATAATCTAATAAAAAACATTGCAAAATGGAAATCAAGAACCTTAATTGGAAATAAAGAACTAATTCAAGCTTTAAATAAATCAAAAAAAACCTCTCCATTAATTCTTATTGATCCTACTGATCCAAAAAGAAATGCTGCAGCTGCCTTGGGGAAAGAAAAATACAAATTAATAATTAAAAAAGCAAAGCAATATTTAAAAAACCCTTCTGAATTATTTTTTGAAAAAAAACCATTTATATTGCCAAAAACCGATCAAAGCCTAATTGTTATAGAATCAACACCCTTACAAGGGAAACAAGATGTCGTTGGTTCAAAACTGCTTTATTGCTATAACTACATAAGGAAAAAACTTATTTTCAATGATTTTAAGGTTATAAAATCAAACTGGAACTGGAAAGATAAAGCAGTATTCTACTATATAGTTGATAAAAAACCTCTGTCAAAGTACAAAAAGCACTACGGTCCTCCAAAAGAGATTATGCGGGCAGTAAAGGCTTTTAAAAAGAAATGGAAAAATAAGAGAATATACAAAGAAGGAAACAAAATATATATAAAGGTATTAAGAGACCATATCATAGCAAAGGAATATATAGAACAGTTAATCAAAAAAGATAAAAATATCAAAAATAGGGTTAAGGAAATAAAGGTGATAAAATGAGCAATAAAAGTTGGTTAAATAAACTCCTAAAATATGAAGACATGCCTGAAAGCTACGAAGATGATGAATACAAAGAATTAGCAGAAATCCCGGCAGAAGAGAAAAAAGATAAATTAAGCATAAAAATCTTTGATATTAAAGATGAAAATCATGTTAATGAAATACTGGACAAACTAAGAGAAGGCAAGACAATAGCTCTGATTAACACTTCTTATTTAAAAGATGATTCTTTCCTAATGAAGCTTGCAATGAGAAGAATCAAGAAAACATGCGAAGCTATTGATGGCGATGTGGCCGGATTGTCAGAAAATTTATTTGTTGCTACTCCCAGTTTTGTTAAGGTATCTAAAAGAGAGGTTTAAGTTTTTATTTTTCCTTGCTGCCAATCTCTGATTATTGTTTTAGCTGCTTCAACAGTATTGGGTTTGCCCCCTTTCTTCAATTTCTTCAACTTCAAAGCAATCAATTCCAATTTCTTTTCATAGCTTTTCTCATCTTCAATCTTATAGAATTTTTCAACTTTCCCTTTCAATAATTTCAATAATTTCAAAGCAACAAACTCAGGATCTTTTAATCTTGTTGGATCCTTACTTCCAATTAACGCAGACTTAATCTCATCCTTCTCACCAAAAGAAAAAACACCCGGAGTATCAATTAATAATATCCTTCCAATTCTCACAAACTGATAGCCTCTGGTAAATCCACTCCTAGCACTAGTTCCAGCTTTATGACGACCAGCCAAGGCATTAATAACACTGCTTTTGCCAGTATTGGGATATCCTACCACCCCTACTACAACCCTGTGCCTGGGGGCTAAAGATAATATTTTCTGTCTTAAGATTCCAATGCCTTTTCTTTCCTTAGTAGAAACATAAACACAATTCTTTAACTTCCTTTGTTCTTTTTTACTAATCAAATCAGCTTTATTAGCAACCAAAATCAGTTTTTTATCTCTTCTTTTTACTTTATCTTCTACCTCTTCATTTCTACTTTCTTCAAAACTTCTTGCATCTAGAATTTCTAATATAATATCTGATTTATTAATTATCTTTCCAACAACTTCCCAATAAGACCTTTTCATAAAACTAACAATAAGAATTTTATATTTAAACTTATCTTATTCTTCTATTAACTCTATTCCTTCAACATCTTCTAAAAAACCCGTCAACATCCTCTTGATATTCCTCCCGATGCATTGCTTCCTTTTTTCGTGCATTCTAGGCCTATCGAGAGCAACAATTTTAGCATTACATTCAGAAACAACTTTTGGTTCAAAAGGATAAAATGAAAACTCTTTATTTTTTACATACCACTCAATCAGGCTTATCTTTACTTCTAAAAGAGAGGGCTGCCATGTCTCTCCATTTCTCGATATCTTCCTAAGGTTAACATAAGAACTGATAATCCTTATACTATAATTAGATATCTCTATCCCACTATATTTAGTTGGTTCTCTTACCTCAAAATATGCACCATCGTCTGGTTTTACTAATCTAAGTATCATGAAAACAAATCAACACAAAAAAAATAAAAAGGTTGTTATGTGGGATCTTCTTTGTAATTCATAAAATAATAATGATTGCACAACCGAAACATTTATAAGTAAATACTATAACCTAATATTAAACCTGATTCTGGTGAATAATTATGAAAGAAGACATTAAAACCGGTACAACAACACTTGGTCTTATATGCAAAGAAGGAATTGTGCTGGCTGCAGATAAAAGAGCTAGTGCAGGATATATGATAGCAGAGAAAAAAATGGACAAAATTCTACCAATTACAGATAAAATAGCTGTTACTACAGCTGGATCTGTATCTGATGTCCAGATGCTATTAAAACTAATAAAAGCTCAAATAAAATTAGTTTCATACAGAAGAAATAAAGAGCTAAGTGTAAAAGAAGCAACCAACTTACTGGCTTCTATGGTTTATAGTTCTATACGAAGGCCAAGCATGGTGCCAAGCATTACTGGTTTCCTAGTGGGTGGACAAGATCCAAAAGGTTTTCATCTTTACAATATTGGAGTGGCTGGCTCTATAATCAAAGCTAATGATTATAAAGCAGACGGATCTGGTATGCAGTTTGCATTAGGAGTTCTTGAATCATCTTATAAAAAAGACATGTCATTAAAAGAAGGGATTAAATTAGCAGTTAAAGCCGTAAATACTGCTATTCAAAGAGATGTAGCTTCTGGAAATGGCATAGATGTTGTTACTGTTACTAAAGACGGAGTAAAAAGAGTATTTGAAAAAGAGATTAACACAAACATTTTGGTATAAAATCTTCTTTATAGTTAAAAAATGGCAGACATCCTGAACGAAATATTAAAACAGATACCAAAAGGCAAAATATCTGACTCAGTATTTGAAGGAGCAAATATAGTATTATATACAAAAAATAAAGATTTCTTATTTAATTCTAATGGTTTAATAAAAGAAATAGTTAATAGTATCAAAAAAAGAGTAGAACTAAGACCAGATCCTGCTTTAACTCTGGATCAAGAAGAAGCAGAAAAGAAAATTAAAAAAATAATTCCAAAAGAAGCAAATATATCAAACATAATTTTTGATCCACAACGTTCAAGAGTTATAATTGAAGCAGAAAAACCCGGGTTAGCAATAGGAAAACAAGGAGATCTATTAAAAGAAATAAAACAAAATACACTCTGGGTACCATTAATTAAAAGAACACCAGCATTAAAATCAAAGATTATTGAAAACATTAGATATGTTCTATATGAAAATTCCGAGTTTAGGAGAAAGTTCCTCAATCAAGTAGGTAAAAGAATATATGATGGATGGAAAAAGGAAAAAAAAGAGGAATGGATAAGGCTGAGTGTTTTAGGTGCAGGCAGAGAAGTGGGAAGGTCTTGTTTTTTACTACAAACACCAGAATCAAGAGTATTATTAGATGCAGGTGTTAACGCAGCAAAGAATCTGGATGACCCTTCTGCATATCCTTACATGGATATTCCGGAATTTAAGATTGAAGAACTAGATGCAATAATTATTTCTCACCCCCACATAGATCACTGTGCTTTGGTTCCATATTTATATAAAATGGGTTACAAAGGACCGGTATATTGTACTGCTCCTACCAGAGACATTATGGCTTTGCTATGCCTAGATACAATTAAGATTGCGCAAGCAGAAGGAAGAAATCCCTTATATTCTAGTTCAGATATTAAAGACATGGTAAAACACACAATCTGTTTAGATTATGAAGAAGTTACTGATATCACTCCAGATGTTAGGTTAACATTTTATGATGCCGGACACGGATTAGGTTCAGCACTATCTCATCTACACATTGGTAATGGTTTACATAACTTTGTTTATGCAGGAGATTTTAACTATGAAGTTTCTAATTTATTGGCAGCTGCAAACACAAAGTTCCCAAGGCTTGAAACAATTATGATAGAATCTACCTACGGAGCCAAAGATGATGTTCATCAATCAAGAAAAGAAACAGAAGACTATTTGTTAGACCTATTAAATAAAACAATAAAAAGAGGAGGAAAGGTATTAATGCCTACATTAGGTTATGGACGTTCACAAGAAATAATGATTATTATTGAAAGAGCAATGAGAAATGGGCTAATCCCAAAAGTTCCAGTTTATATTCAAGGAATGGTTTGGGACATTACTGCAATACACACAACATATCCAGATTTCTTTAATGCAAAAGTTAAAGGAAGCATTTTCCATAAAGATCATAATCCTTTTTTATCAGACATATTCCAACAAATAACAAGCAGAGAAGATCAGAAAAAAGTCATTGAATCAGGAGAGCCCTGTATTATTATGGCAACATCAGGAATGTTAGTTGGGGGAGCTTCAGTTGAATATTTCAAACATCTAGCAGAAAACCCAAACAACACAATAATTCTTACCTCTTACCAGGGAGAAGGAAGTTTGGGAAGAAGAATAGAAAACGGAGCAAAAGAAATTGACTTTGGTAGTGCTGAAAAACCAGAAATAATACCAGTTAAAATGGAAACACACTCTATTCATGGGCTTACAGGGCATTCATCTAGAACACAACTAATGAATTACATTGGCAGACTAGACCCAAAACCAAAAAAAGTTATTATTGTCCATGGAGAAAGTTCTAAATGCCTGGATTTAGCTTCTTCTTTGCATAAAGCATATAGAATAGAAACTAGTGCACCTAAAAATCTAGAATCTGTTAGAATAAAGTAATTTATTGTAAATCTTCCGATTTTTTCTTGTAAATTCTTTTTAAAAATAATTTTATAACCTAATTTATGTCCAATGTAATAAAAAGAGGTCCCACATATTTATTATCCAATATTTGTTATGGAAAAAAAGAACCAGAAGAAATCCAACAAAAAGAAACCGCACCACAAACAACAGAAACAACATGTTTTGATAAAATAGATGAAATAAAAAGAACTTTAGAAATAGCAACGACCCATAACCTGCCGGCCAATATAAGGAAAGAATTTAGAGAATATCTCGAAAATAAATATGGTATTTCTTTAGATATAAAGGATTCTGGATTAACCTGTATTTTAAAAGGTACAGACAGAATAAGAGAAGGGGATGCAGTATTTTACAAAACACAAAATGGAATGGACTTTTTTCGAGTATATGGCAGAAGATTAATCTTAACACCTTCAAGATTTCGGGATTTAGAATCAATAAAGAACCTGTTTAATTTAGAATATCATCAAGAATGCCATCCAAGATCAAGATGTTATAGATATGAACCAGATTATAGTGCTAATGAAACCCCCCAAAGCCACCCATTTCCACACTATCCAAAAGAATTTGAATATCCCATTAAACTAGTTAATCATAATGATCTTTTAATTGCAGAAATCTTTAATTGCAAGCACGAGGACCATGAAGAATTTTCTGTATTTAGTGAATATCCTTTTAGAAAACAATTAACGCACTTGCTTATCGAAGGATTCTATCATGCTAGATGGAGGTAAAAATGGGTGATGAAATAAAAAATTTATTAGAAGAACTAAGAGGAAAACAACTATTAATAGAAAGAAATAATCCAGAAAGAACTACAGATCTTCCAGCTATTTCACGACTAGATAAGTTAGCACAAAGACATAGCACCCCAGCAACAATGGGTTCTATGCATCAAGTAACAGAAAATAATTGTGACGTAATAAAACTCTTAAAAGACATAAATAGGAAAAACAAAAGAGCAGCTAGAATCTCTTCAATCTTACTCAGGGAAAATAGCGGCTTTCTGGGAAGACTAACATCAATGCTGTTGGGTGGGGAATCAAGAATTTACTCCTTGGGTGAAGAGTATTTAGATATTCATAATAGTATAAATGATAGAACAAGCAGAGTAATAGGATATATTCGTAATGAGTTTTTAAAGCCAATTTCAGAAAGGTTTATTGATATAAGAGAAGATCTAAAAGAATCTCTTTTTAGTTTGCTTCATTACAGAAACGAAGAAATCGAAGAAATTGAAAAAGATCTTGAAAGATATGAAGAAGGTATGAAAAGCTCTGAAGAAAGAATAAAATCCGAGGCAGTAGAGGACATAATATTGGAACTAACAAAGGAGGCTCTTTATGAAGAAGCATACATTTCAAGAAGAGACCAACTGCTTAAGGAACATCACCATGTGAACCAAAGTAAAGAAAAAATCCTTGATACATTTTACCATGCAGCATTACTCTATCAACAAAGGGAAATGTTTATGGCAAGCGATCGTATTCTCGAGGGTCTTTACAATAAATCAGTAAGTGCATCAGAAGTAATGAGTGATGTTATGAGGGGTTATAAAGGACAAGGATTAATTAGGGCTGTATCAAGAAATCTTATGGGTTTATTGGAATCTGCAACAGCAATTAACAGTGAGATAGCAGTAAGAAACATGCAGGGTCTAGAAGAAATCAAGAACATAAACTACAGAACAAAGAGATTATCAAGAGGAGAATTAAGAAGGCATCTTTTTGGTAACTAAAAATCAAAAATTTTTTCAAAAAAACCTTTTTCTATTTTTATTTTTTCTTTACCCTCTTTAGCCAATAACCTAAACAACTCTTTTTGTTTCTTACTTAATTTTTTAGGTGTTCTAACAACAACCCTAACAAACTGATCGCCCTTGCCATACCCATCTATATTATCAACACCCTTTTCTTTTAACCTAAATACAGTGTTGGTTTGTGTTCCACCAGGTATCTTAAGTTTAACATTACCATGTAAAGTAGGAACATTTATAATGTCTCCCAAAGCAGCCTGGCTAAAACTTATATAAACAGTAACATAAATATCATCATCCTTTCTCTCAAAGATCTCATCTTCATTAACGTGTATTACTACAAACAAGTCACCAGGAATTCCGTCTTTAATAACTTCTCCTTCCCCTTTAATTTTAAGATAAGAATTGCTTTTTATGCCAGCTGGAATCTTTACAGTTATCTCCTTGCTACTTTTAACTAATCCGCTACCTTTACATCTATTGCATCTTTCTCTAGCAATCTTCCCATTACCATGACAATAATTACACATGCTGGATTGACTAAAGATTCCAAATGGGGTTCTTTGGGTCCTGGTAATATGGCCTGTACCATCACAATGATCGCAGGTTTTCAATTCTTTGTTTTTTGCTCCTGTACCACCACAGTCCTCACAATTGACATGTTTATATATTCTAATCTTTTTCTTTGTTCCAAAAACAGCATCTTTAAAGTCTATGTCAATATCATACTGTAAATCCCTTCCTTTTCTTGTTCTTCTACCTCCAAAAAAACTCTCAAAAATACTGCTCCCAAAACCACCAAATCCAAATTCTCTTAGAATAGACTCAAAGTCAAAACCCCTAAAAATATCTTCCTGGCTAAATCTTTGGTCAAAACCTTCATGCCCAAACCTATCATACTGTTGTCTTTTATTATCATCACTTAAAACAGCATAGGCTTCACTAATTTCCTTAAACTTTTCTTCAGAATTCTTGTCTTTAGAAACATCAGGGTGGTACTTTAAAGCTAGTTTCTTATAAGCTTTTTTAATTTCCTCTTTAGTTGCATCTTTATTTACACCCAATATTTCATAATAATCTTTTTTTGTCATGATTAAATCCGAATATCAACAGCATATCCTGGCGGAGTATCTTTTAATTCTTCATGATTTCTAGCATCATAAGCTGCTTGCATTAGCATTTCCTGCCTATATTCAACAATATTATCGGTGGTTTCTTGTGTATTTCTTCCTCTTAAATGCTCAAAGGACCTGTCTTGATCAACAGGCCCCAAAAACAAAGACAACACCATGGTTAAACTTTCTTCTAAATCACTAACAAATAATTCCCAAAAATCATTTCTTCTTTTCATCTTCTTCCTCTACAACCTCTGCATCTACAACATTTTCTTTGTCATCTTTTTTATCTTCTTTTTTCTTCTGTTGCTCCTGTGCAGCTTGTTGATACATTTTTGCACCAATTTCTTGTGCTAATTTCTGTAATTCTTCAGTCTTTTTCTTAATTTCCTCTGTACTGTCTCCTTTTAATGCTTCTTTTAATTCATTAATTCCTTTTTCAATCTTTTCCTTAACATCCTTATCTACCTTGTCTCCATACTCTTTCAGTAGTTTTTCTGTTGAATACACCAAAGTATCTGCATTATTCCTTAACTCAATACTTTCTCTTTTCTTCTTATCCTCTTCCTCGTGTTTCTTTGCTTCATTAACCATTTTTTCAATTTCATCTTTATTCAATCCACTTCCACCAGTAACTGTAATCTTCTGCTCTTTGCCAGTTCCTAAATCTTTGGCGCTTACATGAACAATCCCATTTGCATCTATATCAAATGTAACCTCAATCTGTGGTACTCCTCTTGGTGCAGGAGGAATTCCAGTTAATTCAAACCTTCCTAGGCTTTTGTTATCAGCAGCCATTTCTCTTTCCCCTTGTAAAACATTGATAGTCACAGCTGGCTGATTATCTGCAGCAGTTGAAAAGATCTGACTCTTCTTCGTTGGTATTGTGGTGTTTCTTGGAATCAAAGGAGTTCTAATCCCTCCCAATGTCTCAATACCCAATGTTAATGGAGTTACATCTAACAATAAAACATCCTTAACATCTCCTGCTAAAACACCACCCTGTATTGCAGCACCCAAAGCAACTGCTTCATCAGGATGTACAGATTTGTCTGGGTCTTTATTTGTAATATCTTTAACAAGTTTCTGTACTGCAGGAATTCTAGTACTTCCTCCAACCAGAATAGTTCTATCTATTGCCTTAACATCAATCTTTGCATCTTTTATTGCCTGCTTGGTTGGACCTTTTAGCTTTTCTAGAATATCTGAAATTAACTCTTCAAACTTAGCTCTGGATAATTTCATATTCAAATGCTTTGGTCCAGATTGATCAGCAGTTATAAATGGTAAATTAATCTCTGTTTGTTGCGCACTACTTAACTCAATTTTAGCCTTTTCAGCAGCATCCTTTAATCTTTGTAAAGCCACATTATCTTCTCTTAAATCAACGCCATGCTCTTTCTTAAACTCCTTGGCAATGTAATCAATAAGTATCTCATCAATATCATCTCCACCAAGATGATTATTTCCACTTGTAGCCTTAACTTCAAATACATTGTCTCCTAATTCCAGTATAGAAACATCAAAAGTTCCACCACCAAAGTCAAAAACTAGTATTGTGTGATCGTGGCTTTTATCCAGTCCATAAGCTAAACTTGCAGCTGTAGGCTCATTAATTATCCTTTTTACTTCCAGGCCCGCAATTTTTCCAGCATCTTTTGTAGCCTGTCTTTGAGCATCCTCAAAATAAGCTGGAACAGTAATAACTGCTTCTTTAACTTCATGGCCCAAATATGCCTCAGCATCTCTTTTTAGTTTTTGTATAATCATTGCACTAATTTGCTCTGGACTATAGTCTTTATCATTGACATGAATCTTATCTTTAGTTCCCATTAACCTTTTTACACTTCTTACAGTATTTTTTGGATTAGCTATTGCCTGCCTTCTAGCAACCTCTCCAACCAAGATTTCATCATCTTTAAAAGCAACAACACTTGGTGTTGTATTATTCCCTTCTGCACTGGGGATTATCTTTGCTTTTCCACCCTCCATAACAGCAACAGCTGAGAATGTTGTTCCTAAATCTATTCCAATTATCTTTCCCATTTTAACCTCCTATCCAAAATAAGGTACATGATCTTTTTTAGATATTTTTTTACCTTTTTTCTTTTCAGCCTTAACTAGTTGTTTTGGTTTTTCTATCTTACCAAACTCTTTTTCATATTTTTTAATTGCATCACCCAAAATTTTATGCAATTGTTTAGACTGGTATGGATCAACCATAATTAGGTTATGCGCGATATTAATCACATTGCTCTCTTTAGCTCTTACATCAATCCTTGGGGTAATGCATTTAAAATCAAAAATAAACTGCATTGGATTAAAATTAATACTTAATTCATGCGCATAAAATGCATCTCCGTCTTTTATATTAAAACTCAAATTTCTTTTCATTTCTTTCCTCCTATTTTTACCTTGCTCGGTCTTATTACTTTATCATTTAACATATAACCTGCCTGTAATTCTTCCAAAATAAAATCTCCTTCACCTTCTTTGATTAAAGCTTCATGTAATTGAGGATTAAACTTGCCTTCTGCCTTAATTTTTTTTAGACCTTCTTTTTCAAGTATAGAAAAAAACTGTGAATACACTAATTCAATGCCTTTAATAAAACTTTCTTTATTTTCTGTGTTCTTGAAAGCAAGATCAAAATTATCTAAAACTCCCAATAATTTCTCTATCAATTCTTCATTAGAGCATTTAATCCAGTTCTTTTTTTCTTCTTCTAATCTTTTCCTATAGTTATCAAATTCTGCTTGTAATCTTTGTAATAATTCTTTATACTCTTCTAATTGTTTTTCTTTGCTTTCTTTTTTCTTGGTTTTTTTTGCCATTTTAAAATCATAATAAGCCCTGGAAAAGAGGTGTGAAAAAACCAGGGCTTTTTTTAAACGATTTTTCACTAAAACATTATTTAATCGCTATCCTTTTACCCCTCTCAATCAACCTTTCTTTCTTTGGTGCCTCAATTCTGAGGATGCCATTTTTATATTCTGCAGTGGTGTTGTCTACATCAATTTTTGCCGGTAGAGGAATTGCTCTGTAAAATCCGGAATGGATCCTTTCTTGCCTAAAAAAACCTTTTTTCTCAATCTTGATATTCTGTTTTCTTTCAGCTTTCACTTCAATAACATCATCTCTCACATGGAGTTGTATGTCTTCTTTCTTAACTCCGGGAATCTCAATTTCAACCATGACTTTATTTCTGCCTTCATTCACATCACAGGAAGGTTGCCTGAAATTAGCAAATTCTTGTTTGTTTTTCCAAGGAAGCAACTGTTTATCAACGCTAAAAAAATCCCTAAACATCCTATCCATTTCTTTATGCATTCTTCTTATATCTTCAAAAGGATCAAACATTTCTTTCACCTCCGTTGACTTTAAATCGACAACTTGTTGAAGTAAAATCAACTTATTTAAATACTTTTCGGAAAAACTTTATATATTCATAAAAAAATAATTAAAAAGATGATAACAAAATTCTCAAGAATCACAATTATAAGAAAAAAACAGCCATGTAAAGAACTAAATGCAGAAATACAGTGGTTGGGCCATTCTTTGGGTTTATTCAGTGAAAGAGACAGAGAAAAGTCATGTTTCAGGATATTCATAGAGCTTATGAAGTCAGATAAGGGGCATTTATCTAGTGAAGAAGTAGCTTCTAGAGCCAATTTAAGCAGGGCAACAGTCATTCATCATCTTCGTAGATTAATGGACTCAGGCCTTGTATTAAGCTCTAAAAACCGGTATTTTTTAAGGCACAAAGAACTAAGTAAACTAATCTTAGACCTTAAAAAAGACATAGAAAACACATTTAAACACATGGAAAAGATAGCTAAAGAAATAGATAAAGAACTTAAGAAGTATTAGATTGTTAATTATTTAACAAACTTTTCATGTACAAGACTATAATCATGCAATTCCTCATCCTTAAACCATAATTTGATTTCTTCTTCAGCCTCTTTCACATTAGCAGATGCATGAATTAAATTAGGGATTCCTCTTTTCTGAAGACTTGCATAACCCAAGGCCATATGCGCAAAATCTCCACGAATAGTTCCAGGTGGTGAGTCCTTGGGTCCTGTAGAACCAACAATTTTTCTAATAACCTCAACGCACTGGATGCCTTGTAATACCATGGCAATAACCGGACCTTCACTTATATATTTTCTTGTACCATCAACAATCATCTTACCAATTTCTTCAGCACTTTCTGTATACTCCACTCCAAATTCATCCCAATCTTTCTTAGTTTTATTACCAACAATAGGGATTAAATCATCAGTGTAGTGTTTTTTAGCAAACTCTTCGTCCACCCACACCATTTTCATGCCAATAATCTTTAATCCAGCCCTTTCAAATCTTCTTATAATATTTCCTACTAAGCTCCTTTGTACTGCATCTGGTTTTAATAAAACTAAAGATCTTTCTATCATTTTTTCCCCTTCTCAAAAAACTTAGTCCATTTGAATTTTCTTGGTTTTCTTCTTAATTTCAATTTATTTTTCTCGCATTTCTTTGAACAAAAATAATTAATCTTGCCACTGCTATAGACAAACATCAAACCAGTGCCTTTTTCTATTCTCTTTCCACAAAAGCTGCAATCAACCATTTTAATTCTTCTTGCCTTGGGTTAAGCTTCTTGCTTCTATTTCAGTTTCCCTTAACATTAAAACATCTTTTTTTCTTACAGGGCCTTTAACATTTCTTCTTAGAATTTTATTTTTATCTCTTCCATCCAAGATCTTACATCTAACCTGGATAGCCTCTCCTCTAGTACCGGTTCTGCCAATTACCTCCTCAACTACCGCAGGAACTGCATCACTAAACATCCTGTCTTCTTTCTGTTCTTTTTTCTTTTTCTTAAATTCCTTGGCCATTTTATTCCTTTAGTTCAGAAAGCTCTTTAATTAATTTCTTGGCTTCGCCCTCATTTACAATAGCTACTGCCGCAGTAGATCTTTCTAATCCAGCAGCTCCACCCAAATCATTCTTTGAATTAACTTCTAATAGCTTTATGTCTTTTTCCTTGCATAAAGGTTTTAGATGCATTATAATTTCAGGCGGATTAACATCTTTAGCTGTAATAACTAACTTAGCTAACCCTTTCTCAACAACCTTGGTTACTTCATTAGCTCCTTTCTTAATTTTACCAGTAGATTTAGCAATTTCTATGGCCTCAAATATCTTATCATCGTCCATTTTGAACCTCCTATCATCGTATCTTAAGATACTAATTCATTAGTTAGATTGGTTTAGAACTACATCCATTTATAAAGGTTTTGGTATTAATCTTTCTTCTTAAGTTCTTCAACAGTCTTTTTAAAATATTCAACCTGTTTTTCAGAAACCCTGCCAAATTTTAGATAATAAATCTTAACAGATCTCAAAAAAGGGCTTTCTCTATAAAACTCCTCGGGAACATCAAATAATTTTCTAATTTTAGGATCTTTAATCCTTCCTTTTAATTCGTCTTTTTGACAATCATAACAAAGAGGAAACTGTTTTCTAGAAATCATTTTAACCATGTTTTTTCTGCATCTAACGCACCTTTGTTTGTATAAAACTTTCATCTTAAGTTAATAAGTATCCAATTATTATAAATGAAATGCCTAAAGCACCCACCATTTGTTCTTTTTTTATGTCTCTAATCACTTTCTTGTCTATTTTATGGTCTTTCATCATTCTTCTATGCACCAATAAAACAGAAATTCCAATAAAAACCTCCCCTACAATTCTCAAACTTTCCCCCAAAGCAAACAAATCCATCTTTCACCTCCTATAAATTAATTATGAGTAAACCAAAATATTAGTTTATCTTTTTCTTTTTTATCCAGCCTGCAGAAACCAAATCTAACAAACTGTACAATAGTTCCTTCTTTCAATTTCATTAAATCTTTCTCGCCTAATCCTTTAGTAACCTTCCCATCGGGCATAAACACTTCAACATTAATATTGCCACCCTTTACAGGCAACCAATGAATTAAAGCTGCATGCAAAGAAGCATCATGCTCTCTGGATACAAATTCTAAATCTTTAAAATTAAACAGATTAATTAACCGATACATCTTATTCTTCTTTAACCTGTCACCAACATAAAAATTCCCATTAGTTTCAAAAACTCTAAATCCCCTTTTAGGGTAGTCAGGATGTAAAGGCACTTTCGCTTTAGTTCTCGGAGCTTTTTTAATATTTATTTTAATAGGGTTAGCAACAAAGAAGTACCTGTTGGTTTTTTTATCCAATATCCTTCTATTTCTTACATACAGATCCTCCCATGTTAAAATAGACTCAGCCTTAGTAATGCCACTGCTAACAACAAAATCAATAATCGCTTCTTTAGTAAAGCCTCTTCTTCTTAGTGCAACTATTGTAGTTAATCTAGGATCATCCCATCCAACTAATTCTTTCTTTAATATTTTATTTCTGATAATTCTCCCGCTTGATTGCACCCCTTTAATATTAAACCTTGCAAATTCATATGTATGTGTAACATTTAATCCGAGTATTTTTTGAATATATCTCTGCAATTCAGACCTTAACTCAAACTCCTTGCTTCTTAACCTATGTGTAACTCCATAATATCCATCCATAATTGCATTTTGAAAATCATAAGTAGGCCAAACTCGGTATTTTTTGCCCAATCTTGCATGTTTAGCATCAACAATCCTAAACATAGCAGGATCTCTCATAGTTGTATTCAAATGATTCATATCAATCTTCAATCTAACAATCGCATCTCCAGCCTTTTCATCAAAGAACTTTTCCCAATTTTCCATGTTTTTCTTGCCACTAACATGTCTATGCTCACATTCTAAAGCCCGCCTTCTGTTTGCACTGATCTCCTGTTGGTTACAATAGCAAACATAAGCATCATTTCTCTTAATCAGCTGCTTGCCAAACTTGTAGAATAATTCAAGATTGTCAGAAGCATACTGCAATTTGTCCCACTTAACACCCAGCCATTTAAAGTCTTTTAACATTATGGTATAGAATTCCTTTTTAACCAGCTCAGGATTAGTGTCCTCAAATCTAAGAATAAATTTTCCATTATACTTTTTAGCTAATAAATAATTCAGGATTAAAGCCTTAGCATGGCCAATGTGCGGATATTTTTCCGGACCAGGCGGAAATGCGGTTACAACTTTCTGTCCTTTTTTAATTCCTAAGAACTCAAAAATATCTTTTTCTTCTTTTTTTATTTCGGTTTTTCCACCCAACTTTTCTAGTTCTTTTTTCTGTTCTTCTAATTCCATAGAATTAACTTTTTCAATAACATCTTTAGTTTCTTTAAAGATTTTCTTTTTATCCTTAACTTTGATTGTTGAGAATATCTTACCAAGGACAGAACCTAGCTCAGCTTTTCCTTTGTAACTAACTGCATTCTCTAAAGCTAATTTAAAAATCTTTTTGTCCATTTACTAATAAAACTCAATTATAATATAAATAACTTATGTTTTTATCCTTCTATCTTTGGGTATAAAGTTTTTTATCATTCCGTCTTTGTAACTCCCGCACCCATAAAAGTCATTTTTATATTTGACCAGCACATAACCGCTGTAATCGCCTTCAGCCTTAACATCCTCTCCCCTAACCCATTTTTCTATTTGTTTTTTATCAAGCTCAACAACATTTTTCTTAGCTTTTTTACCGATTATCTGGCTGCCTTCAATGCTCAACCTGTCCCTATTCAAAAAATAAACCCCTAATGAATTAACATACAACCTGCCTATTTCAAAATCCTTAAGTTTATTGCTTAACAAATATATCTTATCTTTTCTTTGAATAAAGACGTAATCCAATCTTAAGTCTTGAATACCATACTGCTCTTTTAGATACTCTATAATCTTTTTTCTTTGCTTAGAGTTTAAGATTTTAAGATTCATTTTACGAATAATGACTAGCATAACTTCTATAAAAACCTTTATAAATAAGAAAACATCAAAAATACTTGATTTCACTCTTCAAATATCACTTTCATGAAGGATCAAATCAAAAAAGCAATAGAAGTATACAATAAGTATGCTAAGATCTATGCAGACAGGACATTTAATGTAATTCTGCAATTCCAACAAACAGAATTTATTTCTTTACTTCCAGGGAAAAAAGTCCTAGACATAGGGTCTGGCTCAGGAAGAGATGCAAAACACTTTAAAGAAGAAGGCTTAGATATTACTGGAATCGATATTTCTGATGGTCTATTAGACGAAGCTAAAAAAAGGGCACCAGGAGTGAATTTTCAAAAAATGGATATGCTTAATATGACCTTTAAAGAAAACTCTTTTGATGGAATATGGATAGCAGCCACACTGTCAGACATAGAAAAGAAAGATGCTAAGAAATTTCTAGAAGATTGTAAAAAGATACTGAAAGACAAGGGTGTTATTTACATCTCAGTTAAAGAAGGAGAAGGAGAAAAAGTAGAAAAAAAGAGTTATCTAAATAATGAAGAAAGATTTTATAGTTATTACACAAAACAAGAATTAATGGATTTATTAGAATCTGTAGGATTCAAAATAGTAAAATCAAGAAAAATAGAAGATCCAGATAATAATTGGATAGAAGTTTTCGCAAAAAAGCCTATTTCTTCCTAAGGCCAAACAATAAGATAATAACACCAAGAACAATAGCAGAATCTGCAATATTAAAAACAGGCCACACTTTAAAATCCAAGAAATCAACTACATTGCCTAAAAAAACCCTATCAATCAGGTTCCCTAACAAGCCCCCCATTAAAAGTCCAAAACCTATAAAATGCTCCTTATTTTTGTAATAATATCTCAAAAGAAAAAAGAAGATTACCAGGCTAAGAAATATCAGTACCAGGTTCATTCCCTTAAACATTCCAAACAAGGCACCACTATTTAGGTTATAATTTATTGAAAAAAATCCAAAATCCTTGTGCACATTTTTAAACAAAAATTTAGTTAACTGGTCAAGAAAAACTATGATTGCTGTTATTGATAAAAATTTATATTTCATAATTGTTGCATATTCAAAAATGATTTAGCTTGATTAAAAAACTCATAGGTCTGTTCTTTTAATTCTACATTATACCTTACATACCTGTCTCTCATAACAAGTTTTTCCCATGTTTCTTTAATGAACTTGACCAAGAAAGGACTTTGCCATCTCTCATCCCAGTCAACTTTTAAATAAGATTTAACACTAATTGTTATCTTTCCCTTGCAAGCAGATTTATTTTTAACCTTGACCTTTTTAATATTCTGTAATTTAATGCCTACATCAATAAAGAATTTAATATATTCATCAACCTTTCTTTCAGAAGTCCATCCAATCTTGGTGTTTTTAGACTCATCCCCTCTAACCTGCTCAGCATGATCTTTTTCAAAAAGGTCATAATTTTTCCTATTAAACCAGTCTCTCATAAACTGATAGAATTTATCCAATTCAAAAACCGATTCCTTGGTAAAGGTTATTGAAGGGTACACCACCCAGTCTATCTCTGACATAATATCCCCTTGTGTTTCGATAAATATAATACTTTCGGTTTAAATATATTGGTCAAAATAATTCTTCATCCACTCTCTCAATTCGTTTGTTTTATTGTACAAATCCAAGATATGGTCGTCAATTCTTTTAGGATTAACAAACCTTTCCCATATTTTCCTGATTGATCCTTGTGGTCCTTTTTTAATAATGCTAGACCCGATTTTGATATCAAAATCTCCTTTAAATCTTTTTGATTTTTTGCCTTCATATTCTATTTCAATCTCCCTTACTCCAACCAAGATCCATTTTATCTTTATCAAATAATGAAAATATTTTGTTTTTTTCTTAACTGCTGACCAGAAAATATTAATGGTTTTTGCGCCATCTGGAAATTCCTGAACATCATACTTGTCTTCATTAAAAGGACTATCATAGCCATTGTGGTCAAGCCACCTTTTAACATCCCTGTAAAAATATTTTAAATCAAGAATTCCAACATGCCTAACCCTGAACTCTTTAACAACCTCAATCCTTTCTTCTTGTTTTTCAGCCATCTTCACCTCTTTTAAACATGATACAACTCTAAGACCTCTTTGATTGCTTCATGAATCCCCACCATATCTCCATATATTTTTGCTGCATAAAATTCTGGTAACTTGAATCTAATAATATATTGATTATAAATTTTCATCAGAAATTTCCCCCATTTATTATATGCAAATTCATTTTTATAATCTAATTTCATATCTCCCTTAACAATCACTTCAATAATGCCCCTATCTAATAGTTTGCCTTTATATTTAACTTTTTTAGTATAGTAAGATTCTATTTCAACAGTAAGTACAAACATAACATAACCATCTACTTTTCTCTCGCCCTTAGCTTTAAAATTAATTTCCACTCCTTTCTTTTTTATTTTAGTAATGTTTTTGTCTTCAAAATAATCATATTGGCGGGCTTCTATAAATTCTTTTACAGTTTTATACACTTTATTAATATCATAAATCCCCTCCACCATTATTTTCATTCCCCTTGTAGGGTGGATAGACACGGTCTCAACCATACTACTATATCTCCTCCTTATTCTTATAAGTATTTCGGTTAAACATCCAAAAAATAAAAATAATTAAAATAATTAAAATTAAAACTAATCCCAACCAGAAATAGTTCCTTTCTGGCTTGGGATTTTCAATAGTTAGTAATTCTTCGTTTTCTTTATATATAACAATCTCTTTAGCTTCTTCAAAATAAGGAACCAGTAAACCAAAATCAACTTTATTTAATACAATAACATCTCCTCCTTTGCTTGAAGAATCAACATAAATTCTGTTAGGGACATCAAATCTAAAAGAATAGATTTTTGCATTTTTAGAGGAAACAACAGCCAGATAATATTCTCCTTCCTGAATTTTCCTATCAGGGTAATATCCAAAGAGATTATATTTATTATTTAAAGAAAGTTTACCATCTTCGTAATGTAAACTAACCAGAACAACATCACTTGCAACTACGAAAAAACTGCAAACCAATAATAAAAATAATAATTTAAATTTCATTTGTAAACCCCTATTCTCTTTAATATTTCATTTTTACTCACTTCATTAAATTCATTTAAGCTAAAAGGTCCAAAAGATCTCATTATTGAATCGTCACTAGACCTATAATAACTTTTCAGACTGCAGCCTAAGAATTTATTTTCCCACTCTGGGTTCTCTTGGCAATTTGCTGCATTAACCTTGTCTAAGCCTTCAACAAGGTATTCGTCTGCTAATTTTCCCAAAATATGACCAAATTCATGTAAAACAACCAGATTATCATCTGCGGTATTTATAGCCATAGTCCTTCCAAAAGAGCTACTCCTTGGAACATCCAACAATTGTTTAGATAAGATTATAATATAATCATTAGGGCACCTAGCAGCTAATCGTTTAGCCTCAAGATCATCACAAATAATAAAATCTTCAGTGTTACAATTAATCTTTTCATCAACAAAATAAAAATTAAAACTGTCCTTATTAGAGCTTAATGGCTCCTTAGAAAACAAAGTATCAATATACTCATTTACCTTAGAACTAAAGTCTTCATTCTTCAGATTGTGATTCAAAAACACAACATCAATATTATTACCTTTATTATATAAAACAGACTTACATTCTTGTTCTGATTTTGTTAATTTAATCTCAACATCTTCTTCTTTTATAATCTCAAGTTCTACAATTCCATTAACCTCACTACAAATAGCATTATTTTGAACATTAAATCCTCCCTCTAACTTATAAAAATGTCCTGGAATAAAATAAATTCCCTTGCCTTGATAAATAAAATCTTGACTGTCTCCTTCATCAGAAGCAACACAAACTTTTTTAATTCTGTTTGGCAAAGAAAAACTTACAATTCTAGAACCTTCTTCTAATCCCTTATATTCATCAACTATATTTCTTAAACTCAAGGCAATATTAGTTAACTGAGCTGTTTCTGCGGTTTTCTGGCTTTTCTTAATCATTATAAATCCAAAAACCAATATGACAATAACAAGTAGCAAAATAAATATATAAATAAACATATGAGAATTAATCTGACCTCTTTTCATTAAAATTAAAAATATTAGCCTTTATTTAAAGATTTTGAATTAGGATAATTCTCTCTTGCCCTTAATACAGCCCCATTATATTCTTCAGTAGCTGGTTGAACAACAATCTGAAACCCATCATGGTATATTGAAGGCTCAACCAATTTAATTACTTCTTCAAGAAACTCCTCATCCCCTTGTCTTGGGTGGATTGTTAATATCTTTCCATGCAAAGTAACATCCGAGTTCTCAAGGACAGCACATCTTTTACTGCACGATAGAAATGCGTCTCTAGAACATAAAGGACTATCTCGTATCTTTTCTTCTAACAAACCAAGCAATTCTTCAATTCTTTTTACCGCTGGGTCATCTATCAATATCCAAATCCCTCCTCAAAATTAAGAAATTTTGATCATATAAAAACATTATTATACTCTTATCTATAAAACAAAGAAACAATTTTTTCCAAACCATACCCCACTAAAGAACCTATTGAGGAAGTAACCGGCCACATTTTAACACCAACCCATAAACCTCCAAACCCCCCCACGCCTTCCAAAGGCAACTCTAAAAAAGAATCATTTAGATTAAGATAATCAACTAAGAGATCTATACTTTTATAACCCAAAAAACTGCAACACCCAACACCAATTAAAATTCCTAAATTAGAACCCAAATACGCGCCACCCCCCATCCCCTTCCTACATTTTGTAGCTAAATCAGCCAATCCCATAAGAAATACTATAACAATCATTTTTATATTCTCTTTTGAAAAAAATTCGGAAAATTTACAAGAGTAAAAACATTTATAAAGAAATTAACCTAATAAAATAGTAATGGCAAAGATTGCTCAAAAAGCATTTAAGGGTGTTTTTTCTGGTTTAATTAAAAAATCAGAAGAAAAAAAAGAGGAAACTAAGTTTGAAGACAGAGATAAGTTGCTGGGAAAAAGAATTGACCAGTGGCATTTCCATATGGTTATACAAAAACCCGGCGGCCTTGAAGAAACATATTTCTGGTTACTTAATTATTTAAGAAGCGGGCATCTTGGAGGGTATGAAATAACAAAAACTTCAGATGTTTTCACAGCAACCGAATCCTCAAGTTATTTTGGTGATCTAGGTACAAGAAAAACACAATTACAAGATAAAGTAGCGCAATATCTGGGTACAATAGGGAACATGTCAAAAGCTCTTTTTCAAATAATCAGAGAACTAAGAATCATAGATGAAAGATTAACTTATTATGATGAAAGCAAAAAGCAATGGTCTAAAGATAAAGAACAGCACGAAGAGGGAGAGGCAGCAGAGGTTGCTTTAAAGAGCATATGGGTGGATATGGTTGAAGGGGGCGCAAAGAATCCAAACTCTGTTACATCCTTGTCCACACAGGTGGGTTTTATAACTCTACCAGACTTTTTCTATAAAATTAGTGCAAAATCTATTAAAGATGTTGATAAGAGTGTGGATAAATTAAAAAAAGAGGGAGTAAACAGGAAGGTAAGGGAAATTCTAAAAAGAAAACTATTCCAGTATTATACGTGGAAGGAAAAAACAGAAAAAGAAATAAGGAACAGAAGAAATTTTACATTAAAATATCTAAGGCAACATTACTATTCTATGAAAACCTACATAAGATGGATTAAACCCTACCTAAGACACATAAATAAATTAGAACTTGCACATTATCAAAACGATCCAGAACTTGTAACTGCTTTTGAAACAGCCAAAATAGAAGTAGAGGTTATTGCAACAAAAAAAACATTTGAGGCTGAGACACCCTTGGGCTTAGTAAAAGCACCCTACCAAGAAGTTATGCCATGTATAAGATTACAATTCAAATACACAACAATCCCACAAATGGCCTTTCAGCAAGGCTATCAAAAAGGAGCAATACACGCAGGAAAACTAGAAGTAATAATGGAGGCTTTTACACCAAAAGCCAAAGACATAAAAAAATATGAAGAATTAAAAGAAAAAGAAGATTTTGAAATAATTGAAGCATTAGAAGCATCGATGATGTCTTTGGGAGATGAACTCAAACGCTACCTAGAAGAAGCAGGAGAAAAATTTGATGAAGAAAAAAAAGAAAAAGAGCCAGAAAAAGATACTATGCTATCTCCTTTCATAGGAATATTCAAGGGATTTAAAGAATTGATTCCTAAAAGAGGGAAAAAAGAAGAAACTAAAAAAGAAGAAAAGAGTAAATTTATTAGTCAAGAGGGATCACAGGCTAAAGGAGTAAATAGAGACCTCTTTGTTTTATACCACATATACAAAAAAGCCCATGGCATGTTAAGTTGGTAGACCTTAAAAAATATTTAAAGGAACTTAAAAAACTCCATCCTGTTGAAAGATTAGATAAACTAGAAGCACTTATGAATGTTGTCTCAAAGGATAAAAAACTAAGCAAAGAAGTTCAAAAAGAATTAGATAAAACAATTAAAGAACTACAAGACCTAAGGTTATGGAAAGGAACAAGATCCATAGGTTTAAGTGCTAGGGTAATAAAGCCTACTTCAGAAAAACCAACAGAAGAAAATCTAGAAGAAAAAATAATAGAGACTCCTCCCCCAAAAGAAGAAAATAAATCTCTTAAAATTTATTCACCAGAATCAGAAAAAAAACCAGAAGATGATTACCATATTGGACCAAAAAGTGAAGAACCATTATATAAACAGTCAAATAACCACGAAGAAACACAATATCAACAGCAAGATACTACTCAAGAACAGGAAAAAAACTTTTTTAACCCCCCTTCGCTTTCAAAACAAATAGATAACTATCAAACTGCACCAAAAGAGGAAAGAAAAAAGAAAAAAAATGAATCTAGGTACTAGTTATTGGCATTCTTTGGATAGAGTAAGCAAAGATCTGGAATTATCTGGAAAGGATTTTGCAATTAGTCATGGTATTGGAGATGTAAAACAAGGGCTTAAAGCAAATATCTTTGCTGGTGCTTCTCAAATAGAGCTTGGTTTTATGGGCCAAGGCAAGGGTTCAAGGTCACAGCCAACAGGCGTAACTCCAGAAACATTTGGGAAAACAGAAAGAGAAGAAATGAGAGAAATGGCCAGGGTTAACGAAGTTAAGATTTCTACTCATGCATCAGCAAATGTAATGGGTTTTGCAGGTTATAATGAACAAGGATTTAGAGATGAGTTAAGAGAACGTGCACTTCATGAAGTGAAAAGAGCAGTAGATTTTGCAGCTGATGTTGCTCAAGGTGGACCAATAGTGGTTCATACAGGAGAGTTCCCCAGAGACGTTGCAACAAAATACTATGATGAAGAAAAAAAGATGGGGTTACAGCTATACCCAGAAGAAAAAGAAAAGGGGATAGTGCAATTCGTGGATGAGGAGACAGGAAGAATAATTGCTTTAAGAAGAGATACAAAAGTTTGGTTAGAAGAAAGAGATCCGGAAACAGGTCATCCAATACCCGAACTTGATAAAAATAAAGAACCAACCGGAAGGTATCATTATCAAAAAAGAGATTATAAATATTTTGAAGATTTAGCAAAAGAAAAACAAAATGGTAAAAACCCGGCACAACTTTTTCTTGAAGCGCATCAGCAAAGGGATATAGAGATGCAACGTGGAGAAGAAAAAAGATTTTATGCTGAAGCAGAAAAGATAAAAGAAACCATTGACAAGATTAAAAGAATCAAAGAAGAATATGTGGGGGGAGATAAAACAAAAAATCAAATTGCTGTAGATTTATTAGAGACAGAACCCGGTGTACTTCGTTCAGAAAAAGAAGCAGAAATATTAAGAAAAGATCCAGAAAGATTTGCAAATGAAAAACTAAGAGAATTAGAATTGGCTTATGATTATTACAAAGATGCTTCATTAGGTTATGGAAAAAGAGCAGTAGAAATGGAAGACTCCCTTAATAAAATTGTTCCAATAGAAGATTATGCACTAGAAAGAACTGCAGACTCTATATCTCAAGCCGCAATGTATGCTTATGAAGTAGAAAAAAAGAAAAAACTAAAAGAGCCTTTATTTATTGCACCAGAAAATGTATTCCAAGAGCAATATGGAAGCCATCCTGAAGAATTAAAAAAGATAATTGTAGAATCAAGGGAAGAAATGGCTAAAAAACTAGTACAAAAAAAACACATATCTGAAAGAGAGGCAAAAAAAATAGCCTCAGAACACATTAAAGCTACATTTGATATTGGTCACGCACATAACTGGAGAAAGTATTTTGATGGAGATGACAAACAATATCATAAATGGTTACAGGGTCAGGTAAAAAAATTAGTTGATGAAGGGATTATTGGTCATGCTCATATTTCAGATAATTTTGGGTACTATGATGAACATGTTATACCAGGAGAAGGAACTGCTCCAATAAAGGAATTCCTTGCAGAGCTAAACAGAAAAGGAAAGTTTAAGGGCCAAATGGTAGTAGAACCTGGAGGGCAACCAGATCCAAATCGGCCTTTTGATGTTCTAAGGGGGATGTGGAGGACAGCAGGATCACCAATGTACAGGATAGATGGAACATCACAATCATGGACAGATATCGAGAATTCCTATTTTGGAAGAACAGGAAGCCCAACATATCTTGTTGGTGATATAGCACCTTCAAAAGATTGGACATTATGGAGTGAAACAGCATTAGAATGAAATTTGAAATTAAAAAAAGAAAAAGAGAGATAAAATATCCAACAGAAGAATTTGAAATAGCAAGAAAATTTGCTAAATTATTGTATAAAGAATTTGGAGACTTGCTAAGAGCAGTAATTCTCTTTGGCTCAGTAGCTAGGGAAAAAATGGCTACAGAAAAAGACATAGATGTCTTGATAATTCTTGATGATGTAAGAATAGTTTTAACAAAAGAACTAATTCAAACATATAGAATAATCTTAGAAAAAATAGTAGCAGAAGTTGATCCAAGAAGACTCCACATTCAGACTATGAAATTCACAAGCTTCTGGGAATATGTAAGGGTAGGAGATCCAGTAGCAATTAACATACTAAGATATGGTGTAGCATTAATAGATACAGGGTTTTTTGATCCACTACAGGCATTACTGGATGAGGGAAGAATAAGACCAAGCAAAGAATCTATTTACACATATTTTACCATGGCCCCCTCTAGTTTGCATCGGTCAAAACAACATGTATTAACTGCAATGATAGACTTATATTGGGCAACAATAGATGCAGCACATGCAGCATTAATGCAAATGGGTGAAATTCCCCCAAGTCCAGAGCATGTTGCAGATATGCTTGAGGATAAACTAGTCAAGAAAAAATTAATAAAAAAAGAATATGCAACAATAATGAGAAGACTATACTATATCTTTAAACAAATAACACATAGAAAGATTTCTGAGATTGATGGAAAAGAATATGACATATATCAAAAACAGGCAACAAGGTTTGTAAAAGAGATGCAAAAATTTATAGAAAAAAAGAAAAAATAAAAGTAACTAGATTTATACTCTAGCTACTCCGTTTCTTGTTTCTGCTCCTTGAGTGTTTGCTGCATAGATTCTGTAAGCAGCTGTTCTACTCATGTTTCCTAAGTTATCTGGATCTGATCCTCTATAGGCTGATCCTATAATACTTATTTTATTTCTTTGTAGCATTTCAGTAGCATATTGTTCCGCTTCATCAAGATTGCCTTGCTGAAGTGCATCAAAAAGTCTAACCAAAGTTTCATTAGTTCCTCTCATATATGTTCTGAAAACCTCTAGCCTCTGAGCATCATCTCCAATTGCATCATACAAAGCATCAAATTGTGCTCTTGCCGCATCAATATATGCCTGACCTAAATCTCCTTGAAGATTACCATCAACCATATCAGCTAGGTTGCCAAATAATCTCCATCCTGCAGAAGTTAAACCATTATGTGCTTGATTTATTGTTTGTTCGTCAAATGGCATTTTTAATAATATCCTCCATTTTATTTACTTTTGAGTAACAAAAATCATATATAAACCTTTCGTTTTTAAAAACTCCCGGAATTCTCAACCACCAGCCTCTCTTCTGGCAAAATCTAATAATAGCTTCTTCTCAGTTCTGGCAACAACCTCTCTAATATTGCCAATAGCATCTGGATTAACACTGATAGAATCAATACCAGCCATAACCAAAAATTCAGCCATTTCAGGTTTGGACCCAGATTGACCACAAATACTGGTCTCAACTTTATTTTTCTTACAGATATCAATGACCTTCTTCATTTCGCCCTTTACAGCAGGATGTAATTCATTAAATAAATAGGCTATTTCATCATTATTTCTATCCACTCCCAGAGTTAATTGAGTCAAGTCATTTGTACCAAAACTCACAAAATCAACACCCTCCTTGCATATGTCTTCAATAATCCAACAACTGGCAGGTGTTTCAATCATAACTCCAAACTGGATAGTTAACCCTTCTTCTTTGAATATTTCTTTAGCCTTCCTGACTTCATCAATATTTATCACAAAAGGAATCATTAAGCCAAGATTATTATAACCCTCATCTTGTAACTTTTTTAATGCTTTGAATTCACATCTTAAAATTCCCTCTTCTTTTAAACTACGTCTTATGCCATGGTTACCAAGCATTGGATCTGTTTCATGCTCTTCTTCATCCCCTCCCTCTAGGTTTCTGTATTCATCAGTTCTAAGATCACTAGTTCTAATCCAGACAGGCTTGCCTTTAAATGCCTCAGCAATCTTCCTAATGCCATTAACTAATAATTCAATATATTCTTCATGCCTGTTATCCCTAATATATTTACTAGGATGGACTCCGCCCTCAGCAATCATTATTTCTAATCTCACCAAACCAACACCATCAACATCTAGCTCTGCTATCCTCTTAGCCATATCTGGAATATCCATAATAGCCTTAATTCTTGTTATTGTTTCAGCGCCATCTTCAATATGATAGACCTCTTTTTTCTCTTCTTTGATTTCTATTTTTCCTTTATACACCTCTCCCTTAGAGCCATCAACAGTTATAATATCCCCATCCTTTAACAATTCAGTTGCCTTATCAGTACCAACGATTGCAGGGATCATCATCTCTCTGGATACAATTGCCGCATGTGAAGTGAGTCCTCCTTCATCAGTTACAATGGCTGATGCTTTTTTCATAGCAGGAACATAATCCGGATTTGTCATAGTGGCTACCAGAATATCTCCTTCATGTACTTTAGATAATTCAGAAGCATCCTTAACAATTTTAACAGTTCCAGAAGCAATTCCCGGACTTGCAGACAACCCTTTTAATAAAACATCCCTCTTTTCTTCTTCCTCTTTAACCTCTTCCTTAGCTTCAACTTTTTTCAAAGTAGTAATTGGCCTTGACTGTACTATATATATCCTAGATCCTTCAATTGCATACTCAATATCCTGTGGGGCTTTGTAATGATCTTCAATTTTCTTAGTTAGTTCACCCAATTTCTTTATTTCATAATCATTTAAGACCTGTTTTCCAGGCTCAATTGTTTTCTTAAAATTCTTTTTTGTATTTGGATCCAAAACAATCATCCATTCCTGTTTATTCAGTTTCTTTTCCTTTATCTTTAAGCTATTTTTGTCTAAAACATAACTATCAGGAGTAATTGAACCAGAAACTACTGCTTCACCCATTCCAAAACCTGCTTCAATTAATATTTCATTCTCATTGTTATTGACTGGATTAACACTAAAGATCACTCCGGCCTTATCAGACTGTATTTGTTTTTGAACAATTACAGAAATCAAAACCTTCTCATGGGGGAAATTATTTTTAACCCTATAGTATATTGCTCGTGCAGTATACAAACTGGCCCAACAATGTTTAACTGATTCTAATAAATGATTATTACCTTTAACATTCAAAAAAGTTTCCTGTTGGCCAGCAAAACTAGCATCAGGTAAATCTTCAGCAGTGGCAGAACTTCTAACAGCAACATATGGGGGATCTCTTCCAGCTTTAATAATATCCAAAGCCTTTCCTGCTTTTTCAAACAGTTTCTTATCAACATTCAAGGTTTCATAAGCTTCAATAATATCATTTCTAATGTCTGCTGGCATTTCTATGCCAAGGACAAGATCTCTAATCTGCTTAGAAACATTTTGCAATTCTGAATTATTATCAACATTTAAATCTTTAAGTAATCCAAAAATTTTCTCTTTAATATTATTTTTTTCTAAGAAACTCTTAAAAGCTTGAGCAGTAACAGCAAAACCTGGAGGGATAGGAAAGCCAGAATTATACATCTCACCTAATGAGGCGCCCTTGCCACCAGCAACATCAATACTTTCTTTATTAAGTTCACTAAACCATATAACGTTCATTCTACACCTTCTTTTTTAATTAAAGAATAAGTCAAATATATAAAGATTTCTACTCTCCATCACCAAAAATAAAGCCAAATAAAATCTCTTCTCTATTTTTCTTTAGAATTTTCTTAGCTTCTTCAGAATTATCTGAAATCTCTTTCCTTCCTCCCGACACCCTAATTTGCATATAATATCCATGATTTTAAAATATTTAAAGATTATCCGCCTGCACTGCTATATTTCATCATAGCTTTTTTCCACAAATAAACACTAATAAATAAAAATAAACTCACTGAAATAATTGCACCAATTACGGATTTATAATCTAACCCAAATACTAAACTACTTGCTGGATAGGTAGACATTACAGCAACAGGAACTAAAAAAGTTAAAAAGAATCTGAATCCAGTTCCATATATTTGCACAGGGTACCTTGCCAAATCAAGAACTCTGAAAAACAAACTAACCAACGCTTCAGACTTTACCACTAAAAAAGATAAAGCTGCTATTAAAACCATCAATGAATAGGCAAACAAGAATCCAATAATTATTAAGAATATATAAACTAAAAAGTTAAAAGAAAAGATACTCAAATCTAGCTTAATCATACTCCAAGTAACCAATACAATGCCTGTAAAAGTTTCTGCTAATCCCCCAATATTTACAGAACTAAATGAAAAAAACAGCAAAGTGTTGTAAGGTTTAATTAAATATTTATCAAAGGTTCCCTCTCTGATTTCATCAATTATTTTATAAGGGATCATTATAAGCAAAAAGTGAGTTAATCCACTAATCAATATTAAAGTTCCCTGAAATAAAATAAACTGTTCAAGGCTCCATCCAGGAATTCCTAGCGTTGTGTTATAAATTAAAATTGCCAGTAAAGGACTAATAAAATCACCAAGTACCAAACTCAAGGATTTGATAACAAAATTCGTTTTATAGGCTAATTCAGAGCTCAATTCAAGAGCGAATGACTTAGTAAACAATTTTAAATATCTCATGTTCCTGCTCCTGCAAATTTCTTATAAGCTCTTCTCCAAACTAAAATTCCCAATAAACATAAGATCACAATCCAAACAAGCTGTATGCCCATAACTCTTAAAACCTCTACAAAAGTGTATTTCTCAAGATAAATGTTAATGACATGGTATCTTATGTATTCAAAAGGTAAAAAAGATGAAATTCTCTGAAACCATTCTGGAAAAAAAGATAAGGGTATCAATGCTCCAGACAAGAAAAATACAAAAATTCTTCTCATCCTCCTTATTCCACCAATTTTCATTAACCAAAAAGCAGTAAGCCCAACTAAAAAGCTTATAAAAAAATTCAAGACAAAAGCCATAAATAAGGCCACAAAAAATAATAAAAAGTAAGCCGGTCCAGCAATTTTAACATTAAAAAATACTACTGCAATTATGAAAAAAGGAATTGTTTGTATCAATAGATTCAATAACTTAAGGCCAATTAAAAAAAAGAAATTGCTTCCTATATAGTTTATTGGTCTTAGTAAATCAGTAACCAAGTAGCCCTGCCTGACCGCCTCTTCCATCCACTCATCTATATCAGCCCATACAAGAAAACTTATGATTATACTAACCGCATAATAGCTAATTAATGCGGGCAGAGTAAAGCCCCTTATAATTTCCTGACCAGTATAACCATAAATAGCATTCCATAGAAAATAAAAGATTACTAAATTAATTGGAGCAGTAAGAAGATGGACTAAGGTATTAAACCTATAAATTAAACTAATCCTGAAACCAGCCTTTATTTCACTTAGATATCTATAAAACAAGTTTTTCATTTTTCATAAATATTTCTTATAATTTCCTCTATTGGAGGATCCTGAATAAGAATATCAGCTACCTGATAGTTCTCTAAAAGATAACTAACTAACTCATTTATGCTTTTCTTTTTTACATTAATTTCTATCTTTAACTCATATTTTCTTCTCTTTAAAACCTTACAACCTTTTAATTTAAATCCCTGGTGTGCTTCCTCAAGCTTAACATCCACGATTTTGTTAGATAAATATTCTCCCTTAATATTCTTCAAAGATCCATCATAGATAATTTCTCCGTGATTAATTATTATAATCCTATCACATAATTTCTCAATATCCTGCATATCGTGCGTAGTCACAATAAAGGTCGTTTTATCTTTTTTGTTTGTATCCTTAATTAAATCCCTAAATCTGTCCTTAGCAATTATATCTAAACCAATGGTTGGCTCGTCTAAAAACACTAGTTTAGGATTGTGTAATAAAGAAGTTATAGCCTGGCATTTCATTCTTTCTCCTAAACTTAAATCCCTAACAGGCGTTCTCATAACCTTCTCTACATCTAACAATTTAACCATGCGGTCCAGTCTTTCTTTGTATGCTTCTTTTGGAATAGAATAAAATTCCCTATTCAGTTCAAAAGTGTCTACCGCAGGCAAATCCCACCACATGGTGTTTTTTTGACCAAAAACAACACCAATGTTCTTAACATATTTCACCCTGTTCTTCCAAGGAGTCATGCCTAAAACTTTAACATTTCCCCCACTTGGGTACAAAATTCCTGAAAGTGTTTTTAAGGTAGTGGATTTTCCTGCCCCATTAGGTCCTATAAATCCAACTATCTCGCCTGGCATGATCTCAAAACTAATGCCTTTTAATGCTTCCTTGATAATATACTTTCTTTTAAACAAAGATTTGAAAGCATTCACTAATCCAGGCTCCCTGCTGTGGGTTTTGTATGTTTTTTTTAAATTTTCAACACAAATTATTGGTTCATTTTTCATAGTTCTCACACTCCAAAAAGTTGAAGGGTATAAAATGTTTTGCAATCACTGCAAAAGTCATAAAGCTATATTAATCCAGATGAGAAATAGTTCCGGCTTTCATATAAATAAAGAAATAAATGCTTATATTTAAACTTTGCTATCCACAATTCCGCACTTGCATGGCAACCTGTGAACTGCTCCTTTTAAGGCAGCCCTTGCAGCCACAACATCTTTATTATTAACATAAATGCTGAATATTCTCTGATTTTTTTTAACCTGTGCAGCACTTCCAATAACCTTACCAAAAGCCCTCTGCATTCCAGTCTGCATTCTGTCTGCTCCTGCACCAGTAAGCATCTTATTTTCCCTTAAGGCGTGGTGAGGATACAGCCTAACTTTTAGATGAAAATTGCTTGCACCCAACACTTTATTCAGTTTTCTATTTATTATAAGTCTTGCAGATTCCAGGGCATTTTCCCTAACCTGTATTTTTTCTTTACTATAAAGGCTGATTTCATTTCTAAATTTTTTCTTTAAATTTCCAATATCAAATTTAACAACTTTTATTGTTGGAACAGCCTTGATATAGCCTTTTTTCTTATACTTACTTTTCCTAGTATAGGCTCTCTTAACCGTTCTGTAACATTTAGCTTTTCTTAAACTAGCCATTTATCTCAACCTCAGTATTGATAGCCTGACCAGGCATCCCTTTTTCAAAAATAACCCTCAAATTTCCTTTATTGCCATGTAAACTGGCAATTTTTCCTTTAATTTCTTTCCCTTTTGGACTCTTCCAAATAACCTGCTTGTCAATTAAAGATTCTGCTTTTTCTTTATTTATATTTTCTATTTTAATTATCATATGGGTATTGCTCTTAGTATGCCTTCCCATCCTGAAATTTACAATTTTGGCTTTCATTTGCTTTAATTAATATCTTGTATCTCTTTCAGAACTAAACCCCTCATTTCTTAAAAAACTTTCGTATTCAGCCTGTACACCGTCCCCACTCTCCTTAGCTAATCTTCTTTCTATTTCCCAAACTCCCTCTCTTTTATCTTGATCTCTTAATTTTTTGATAAATTCCCTTTGTTTTCTTCTCTTTCTTTTTTTAACTATCTCTCCAATACGCTCTCTTCTTCCTTCAAAAAAACCTGAAAGGTTTGTATAGATATCAAGACTCCTCAACTTTCTTTTAATAAAACCATGTGTAATTGCCATAGCAACAAGCGAGGATAATTCTCTTTCCCTTAAAGCCAAACCCTTGTCAATACAGTTTTGCATAACAGAAGGATATTTTTGCGAATAATACCCTCCAAATTCCTTTACAATCCCTTCTATCTCATCAGAACGATTATAATTACCTAAAACCTTCTCTAAAATATTACATCCCATCCGATAAATATTACCAGGGGAGTTTGTTAGTACTTTTTGTTTCATTTTTTCTGTATTAAAGAAGTAAATTAACAAGTAAAGTATTTAAAAATCTTTCTATTAGTAATTAACCAAAATCTGTATATTCTTGCCAAATAAAGACCTTAAATCCTCAAAAATTGTCTCTTTGATAAACACCCTGGCTGGAACAGTAACCTTGGCAATATACTTTTCAAACTCTTCTAAACTGCTCTTCCTTAAATTAACCAGTCTTCCATTCTTAATATCAGCCATATCAATCTTATCTTTTTCCTTGATATTGTTGGTAATAAAAGCAACATTATCCAATAATAAAACCTCTCCAAACTCCTTGCCGTACTTAAATCTGATCTTTGCTCTTTCTAATTCAATACTTTTCTGTCTTTGAATATAATCAACCAATGTCTTAATAAAAAGCCTTGCTTCTTTATTTGCCTTAACAACCTCTTGTTTGCTCATCTTTCCTTTGTCATATTCTTTCTTAGTCTTAATAACATTTTTTAAGATTCTAAGATACTTCTCAGGAATTAAGCCTTTGTCAACCAGCACTGTTTTAAATAATTGGTCTATTTTAGTAACAGTGATTTTTTTCTCTCCTGTTAGAAACAATGCATCTCTTGTAATTGCCACACAGGTATCATATGTATTCAAAATGCTTTCTTGTTCACGTTTTTTGTCCATTTGATCAAATAGTTTTTTTATTCTCTTTAAATAATCATCAATAGTATCTAGTAAATCATCAATATCTTTTCCCTTAATTGCTTTAATCTTCCCATGCTCAACATCTTTATAGTATTGTCTCACTTTCTCTAAAACATTAACATATTTCTTCTCCAATAGTTTCTCTTTTTTAACAAATATTTCGTCTAATAACTTAACAGTTTCTTTTGGAGTTGGTGGCGGAATTCCATACAACATCAATGCTGCTTGTGCAGGATTCATAGCTGCATAAAATAAATCCTCTCCAATAATTCCAAGCAATTTAGCCCTGGTTCTTTGAACAAGCCTTTCCCCAATCTCCATATTCATATCAATTGCTTCAGGGCTTGGTTTTATTCTGCCCATCTTCAATAATAATTTCCATGGCATGAATACACCACGGTCAAATAATGGGACTCCATCTCTAAGCATTGTAAAAATAACAGGATTTGCGTCCTTTATACTATCCCAAAAATCAGTTAAGATATATGTTTGAACATGGAATTGAACCCCTTTTAATCCAGCCATCTGTCCTGCCTGAAGACCCATGCCTTGAATAATTGCTCTTAATTTATCCTTTAATTCAACCCTTGGCATCCTTTTAACATCAGTATCATCTACAACTACAAAAACATCAATATCATTATAATTTGCATCTCCTCTAAATAAACTTCCAACAGCAATATAACTCAAGATATATCTCTCAAACTTCTTGACAGCCATATTCTTATGAATTTCAGCTGCTTTTAATGCACCCAACATTCCCTTATCAAATACTAAATGCCCCTTACCAATATCAGCAAGAATATCCCATTTAGCATCATACATTGCTTCTCTTAAATCAGAAATTAACATTGTCTCTGATTTGAAAAGCGGATCGGTTTCCTTAGCTATTTCATCAACAACATTGATTATTTTTTCTCTTAACTCCATTTTATTCATCTTTTTACTGTCATGGTCATCTATAAGAACAAACAAATTAACAGTTTTAGAATTTTTTTCACCTTTTAACAAAGGAAAAACAGCAATACCAACAACATATTTATCAAATTTTTTTAAAACAGCTTTCTTAAATTTATTAATTTTATCTTTATGTTTCTCTAATTTTTTTTTAACATCCTCAGAAATAACAACTTCCATACTGATTTTCTAATATATAAGATATTTAAAGGTTTTGGTCTATCAATTGAATATTGTCTAATGGGCTTTTTATTGTAATTAGTCTTGGTTTTATTGTATGCAGGTAAGTTAATGTTATTCTTGCTTCATTATAGCCCAATAGTGACTGCACAGCTGTAATATCATTTCCGTTTTCTAATAAATGAGTAGCAAAACTATGTCTTAAGGTATTGTATGAACATTTTTCTTGATTATACGAGCTTGTCCTCCTCCCACCTAAGATGTAAACTTTTATATATAGAATTAGATTTTATTATGAACATGCTAAACAAAATCAGAGAGCTAATTAAAAACGAAGCTGATGAAGCTGATTGGAAGTATCATCTTGTTCCAGTCGTGAAGTATGCAAAAAAACTGGCAAAAGCAATGAATGCCAATGAAGAAGTTGTTGAACTAGCTGCTTTACTTCATGATATAGGCAGATTACGTTTCGGTGGAGAAAATCATAATATTACTGGTATTCCTGAAGCTGAGAAAATTTTAAAAGAACATAATGCCCCGCAAGATGTTATTGATGAAGTAAAGCATTGCATTGAATCTCATCGTGGAAAAAAAGAGATTCCACCAAAAACAACTATTTCAAAAATAATCGCTAATGCAGATGCAATGGCCCATTTTGATATTTTGCCGGCTTTTTTCTATTGGCTTTCAAAGAAACAAACATTTGAAGAGGCTTTCAGGTGGATTGATAGTAAAATTGATAGAGACTGGAACAGAAAATTAACTCTACCAGAGGCAAGAGAGATGATGGAAGAAAAGTACAAAGCAATAAAATTAGTTCTTAAATCTAATGAAGAATATATGTAATGGTAGGCTGTGGACAACGCTTCGGGGACGCGGCGCTTAAAATTCTTTCAGAATCTTACCCTTGTATAACATCGATTATGTCTAACTAATTTTGGGATTTTTTTTATAGTAAAACTTATATAATTTAAAACTTTAGTATTAATTATGTATCCTGCTGAATCAAGAA
Organism: Candidatus Woesearchaeota archaeon; assembly: GCA_017609525.1. Taxonomy (GTDB): domain Archaea; phylum Nanobdellota; class Nanobdellia; order SCGC-AAA011-G17; family JACPNG01; genus JAFCDT01. Next base: position 39,781 of record JAFCDT010000001.1, read on the forward strand.
AAGATATAAAATGGCTTGAAGATTTCTTATCAGGTTATCGGCCATTTTCAGATTCTGATGGTGATAAGATAATTGCAGAGATTAGATATGATCCTAAAACCAATACAGTAGAATTTGTAGCAGCATCTGCAAAAGATTCAGACTATAAACCTTCCTGATTACAAACCCCAAAACCATAGTAGAATTTATATATATCAATAACCCAACCAGAAATATGAAAATTGGGTTTGCAATACTATTGGATAATGAAAGCCACAATTATGCCCGTAAATTAGAGTTAGAACTCTGTAAGAATTTTGGCTTATGCTGGGGTTTAAAGCAAAGCCCCCATATAACAATAAAAGCACCATTCGAAACAGAAGAGCTAGATCCTTTTATAGAATACCTTGAAGATCTAGCTAAAGAAATCGTGCCTTTCGAGATTGAATTAGCGGGTTTTAATTATTTTGAACCCAAAACAATTTTTATTGATGTTAAAGAAAATCCTAAGCTTAAAGAACTACACTCTCATATTTTGAAAGATATGAAAGAAAAATTTGGTATTGAACCTAATGAATTTGAAGGAGAAAATGTAAAATTTCATTCTACTATTGCTCTTGAGGATGTTACAGAAGAAAAATTCAAAAAAGCAAAAGAATATTTAAAGAAATATACTCCAAATTTCAAGTTTAAAGCAAAGACGCTTGGGCTTTTCTATTATCTTGGGGATGATGCCGGTTGGATTATCATAAGAAGAATAGATATTAAGTCTTAACATTTTCTCGCAATTCATTCATTACTAATATTAAGAAGTCTGGCAGATTGTTTCAAGTTTATCTTCTTTGTCCCTTAACTCTTTAATTTCTGACTCGGGAATTCTTTTATACTCCATAAGTAAATGAGATAGGATTGGAATCTGGACTTCTCCTTTAAAAACATCTTGTGTTTGTTGAAAACCCTGAACAATAGA
>JAFCDT010000061.1 GCA_017609525.1 Candidatus Woesearchaeota archaeon
TAAGAAAATGGGCCCGACGGGATTCGAACCCGCGACACCCTGGTCTCTCCTTAATAATTAAGAGCTTCACCTTTTTCGTATTGAAAAATCAGGTGCTCTGACCAAGCTGAGCTACGAGCCCAATAGGTTTTTCATACACTATCTATTTTTAAACTTTTTTGCTTAATTTTTTTAATCAAAAACTAAAAATTAATCAATTTCTGTGCTTAAAACTTTTAATCAAAAATTGGAATTTTTATTTTAATATTTATTGGATAATCAATATATTGTATATCCAATTTATTGTCTTATCGATATATTTGACATCCAATATTTTGAAGTTATTGGTCAACCAATAAATTTATATATAATGAGGTATTTTCATTTCCTGTGAAATATAAACCATCTGAGTGGATGGGGGGGTTCTTAACGTTCTTAATACTGCATGAACTCAAGAAAAAAGAGCTGTGCGGTGATGAATTAGCCAATATAATTGGTAGAAGGAAGGGAAGCAAACTAACTCCTGGGACAATATATCCTGCTTTAAAGAAATTAAGAGATTATAAATTAATCAAACTAAAACAAAAAGGAAGAAAAAAGAATTATTCTCTAACAAAGAAAGGGGAGAAAGAATTAAAAGAAATGTATAAAGCATTCAGGCAATTGTTTAAAGGATTAAAAAGCAAAATAAAATAGTTAATGCTCAAAAGTTTTAATCAAAAAGAGGTGTAAATTTATTGAAAAAAACTGTCTTTATTAGAAGAAAAAAGAATTTTGGGGAGCTTGGCTTAATCATCTAAAGGGCTTTTAACGCGTTTTAGCTGCTCTTTTGAAACGTGGGTGTAAATCTGCGTTGTTGAAAGATCTGAGTGTCCCAATAGTTCTTGTATTAGTCTTATATCTGTTCCTTTATCCAATAGGTGTGTAGCAAAACTGTGTCTTAGGGTGTGCGGCGTTGCTTTGAGTTTAGATTTCTTTGCTAGGTTTTGAATTATTTTTTGTATGTCTCTTGTTGTTAAATGGTTATTCTTTCCAGGAAAAAGATATGTTTCATCTTTGGCTAAAGTAGAAATGTGCTTTTTAATTAATGGGATAATTTTGTTTGAAAGGATGAAGAACCTATCTTTTGATCCTTTTCCTTTTCTTACCCATCCCTCTTTTTTTTCCAGATCAAGATCTTCTAGTTTTAAAGCTACAACTTCTGAAACCCTTAATCCTGAAGAGTAAAGTAATTGAATAATTAATTTGGATTTTAGGTTTTTAGCATTGCTTAAAAGTTTTAGTATATCTTCTTTTGATAGAACTTTGGGTATAGACTTGGGAATTTTGGGAGTTTTGAGGTTTACAATGTCTTTTTTTAATACTTCTTTGCAAAAAAACTTTAATGCTGAAATCTTTAGCGATATTGTTCTTGGTTTTAGTTCTTTGTTTGATATTAATTCTGCAAGGTAATCTTTGATGTCTTGTTCTTTAATTTGCTCTATTGGTTTTTTTATTTGGTTAAGGAATAATTTATTGTGCATCAAGTATGTTTTTATTGTTTCTTTGGAGAATCCTCTTAATTTTAGTTCTGTTTCTAGTCTTTTAAGGATATGTATCACCTCTTTATTCTAGTTATTCTAGTTCCCTTAAGGCCTTTTCTTGTTCGTATTTCTCAATTGCCTTTGCGAGAAATTTTGCTTCTCTCCAATCTCCTTTGTTTATTAAAGCGTATGCTGCATCGTATGCTGCTTCCAATACTTCTTCTGATGATGATCCTGATTGTTCTCCATATTGCCTTGGAGTATAGCCAAGAAAATGTATTGGGATCTGCTCTCCACCTATTGGGGTTGTTCCTACATCTTTTACAGATAAATCTCCTCTTTCCGTTAGTTCTAAGAAGTTTTCTTTTCTTGTCTGATTTGTATTGGTTACTCTTTCAATGATTTCTACTGTTCCTTGTCTTACACCTCTAGATTGTATTTGGCTTGTTGCGTTGTTATTTAAAATGGCAATTCTAGTAAGTTCTTCCATTGTTTTTTCCTCCTTTCCCTCTTATAAAAGCAGAATTCCCCCCGATATAGCGTTTAGAATGTCTC
>JAFCDT010000019.1 GCA_017609525.1 Candidatus Woesearchaeota archaeon
GCCACATGCATATTTTCTGGCATTTTATTCTTCAAATAGTTTTGAGTCTACTTCCAGAAGTTTTTCTTTTAATTCTTCAAGATTGTGTTGCCAGGTTTCTAATTCCATGTCTTCTTCATCCTTTAGTTCTTTTAGTTTATCAAGAACTTTTTGAGACTCTTCTATTTTTGCTTTTATTTTCTCTATTGCTTTTATTGCTTTGTGATATTCTTCTACTTTTACGAACATTGTTTTTTCTTTTTTAGCGTGATTAAAGATTTCATGTGTTTCTTCTACATCTGGTCCTATCTTTGGCGGACCGATTGGTGGTAGATTAGGCATGCCTAAATCTTTTGATCTGGTTATTGGCGGTTTTCTCTGCGGAATATCAAGTGGGGGCATAATAGCCTCTTTAATTTCTTTTTGTTCTGGAGAAATTCCCTCATATTTTGGTATATCAGAAGGAATATCAGGAAATTTTAAAGGTGCTTCTTTCTTTTCTGTTTTTTCCTTTTTTTTTCCAAATAAACCCATATAACTTCACCTCTTTTCAAAAAATGTTCTTTTTTATTATTAAAGCTTTTGTATCATTTTGGAATAGTGATTGGTTTTTGGCAGAAAATATTTTTGGAAAGCTTTTTAAATTTTTTTTCTTATAGATATGAAATGGCAACTAAACCCCTTCCTAAAGAAATAATAGATTTGATTAAAAATAATGTGGATGAAGGTCTTTTACCTTTAGTTAAACTGCTGTACAATAGACGCAATGTTAGTGAATTTAAATTATCAGAAAAACTAAAAATTACAATTAACCAGATTAGGAATATGCTTTATAGGCTGCAGGAAAAAAATCTAGTCACTTCTATAAGAAGAAAGGATAAGAAGAAAGGATGGTATATCTACTATTGGACATTTAATAAAAAACAAGCCCGAGCTTTACTTAAAAGTATAAGGACAAAGAGACTTAATGAACTTAAATCTTTATTGAAAAAAGTTTCTGTTAGAAATTACTTTATTTGTCAAGATTGCGGAATTAGATTGAAATTTGAAGATGCTTTGGATTATAATTTTAGATGTCCAGAATGCGGTGAGCTTTTAGTGGAGGAAAGCAAAGAAGCTTTTGTGAGGAAAATTAAAAGAGAAATATCTGTGTTAGAAAAAGCCATGGGAAAGAAAAAAGGCAAATAACCCACTAAATACTTTTTGTCCATCAAAGAACCCTATTGGAATCATATTGAATAAGAATAGGAAAATATTTATCCTTTTTGTTAAATGAGCTATAATTAGTTGTTTTCGGTTTAGATTCCTTGTTTTAATAATTAAAATTGCTATCAAATATAATAAGAGATTCATGAATGGACCTGCAAAAGCTATTATACTTGTTTCTAATGGCGATGTGGTTGGCGGAATTCCTACAAAACCAGGTATTATGAATATGAATGGGGCGTTGATAAATCTTAAACCTATACTGATTATTGCTAGAATCAATGTGGGCATTGTTTGGTAGAATGCATAAAAAGTGGCTTGATAACCAAAAAGCATTGCTACGAATTTATGAGAAAGTTCATGAAGGATTACTGCTGGAGCAGTTATTATTGCAGAAATTTTTAATGTTTCTTTTAATGATAATTTCCTTAATGGAATTCTAGAAATAAAACCAGAGAAAACATATGCTAAATAAATAGTGATTACAATTATTGCTATAATCTCTGACAATGAAATCAACATTTTATGAAGCTATGGGAAGTTGCTCTTCTTCAATCTCTTCCTCGTAGTCTTCTAAGAACTCTTTTAATAAATCTTTCGTTTTCATTATTATTGTTTTTATTTTATATGTTTAAAAAATTTTCTGTATTAAAAAAGGAATATTACAATAGTTTTTATAGACCTCTAAAATTTCTTAAGCTTCTTAACCTTAACTTACATGGACCAACATCTTTGATTAATTCTCCGCTTCTGGTCTTTTCATAACTTTGTACATATTCGACTAAAGCATCTTTTGTTGAGGGATGAGCAATATGGCCGATTGCAATTAAACTTTTTTCTTGAGCAATTCTTTCCATATGTTTAAGTCGCCTTAAGGTATAATCTCTTTTTTGTACATTATCTAAAAAAGTACTATTGATTCCGGTTCTTACTCCTTTTGTTTTCATTACATTATGAGCCTTTTCACTAGGGTAACTTGAAGGATATGTGTTGCTATCAATAAAGATTAAGTCATTTTCTAATAAAAAATCAGCCACTGCTCCCATGAGTTCTGGATTTTGTGTTACTAAAGAACCCATGTGGTTATTCATACCGACTATGTTTTCAAGTTGATCCTGCCTTATTAGATTAAAATTCCTTTCCAATATTTCTGGCACTTGTTCAACAGGGGTTGTATTATATATTCCATTATCTGTGCCGGTTTCTTCTATCCTTAAACCCCTTTCTCTCATTTTTATCGGCTCCATTGGTTGGTGTAAAAGAGCATAGATGTCTTCGTTAGCAACTAAATCAACAACTTGGGAAGTAAATGGAGTATCTGGCATTATAGCAATGTTGGTTGGGAAACCTGCCTTGAGAAGGGCTTGAATATTACTTGCATCCTCCCTACTCCCGCCCGCATCATCTAGAATTATGAAGATATCATGAGTGGGCTTACTTGGTTTAAAACCGAGGGCATAGCTAGCTCCACCTGCGCACAACATACTCAAAATTTCCCGTCTAGAATATTCTTTTGACATTTTATTAATTCCCATTAACTATTATGTCCTCTAAGCATGCGGTGTCAGAATTTCCTTGTGGAATGTTAAGCTCTTTTTCATGAAGAGAAGGAACCTCACCAAAGAAACCCATTTCTTTTTTAACCCTTTGAATGTGTCCAGGACCATAACCCATAGACTTAGCTGCTTCAGTTTTCAGTATAACCCTTATTGCCTCTTTGTGAGACACGCCCCTAGATATAAGGTCTTCATAATCTGCAGTCCAATGGTGTGAATGTAATGCACCCCAAAGACCCATCTTCTTGAAGAAGTTTCCTCCTGCATCATTTATCATACCTACGTTTGCCCAGGAATCCTGGCCGCTTGGTCGGAGTTTACCAATTCTTTCAATATACTTTTTTGCTTCAGAAGCTGCTCCAAAAATTTTTGCAGTTTCTGGAAGATTTACTTGCTTTGCGAAGAAAAAGTCTACTGTTACTCCTCCTATTGCTTGATTAGTTTCAAGAAGGTCTGCTAATGGTGCGATTATGTAATATTTTTTAGTAGTCCAAATATCTTCTTTTGATTCTAAAGGACCTGCTGCAGATGCAATACAATTAAGTGAAAAATGAATTGTTCTCCTTCCTGCTTTTTCAAGAGAAGGACCGCCAGGCCTGATGGTGTTGTTTTGAGGATAAAAATCTGTAGCATGAACACCTACAAGAGGGGTTTCTGAAAAACTGAAAAAATAGTTTCCTGATTCTGGGAGGATGAGGGCTTTTGTTCTTTCTCTTATTTCTTGAATCTCTCCTTCATAAATCTGATCAACGTTTTCTATTACTGGGATTGTTCCTCTAGCTAGCCTTACAGGTTCTCCAGGCAAGGGATATTTGTTTTCCCAGACTGTGTTAAATTCAGGCAATTCTATCATTTTTATGGTTTTTAGAAGCTTTTAGCCTCTTTTTGATGTATAAAAAAGAAGAATTAGACTTTATAAATCTTTCTATTTGTAGTTACTAAAAAGTAATAAAAAAATGTTTATTTAAGATCTGAAAAGCCTATAAGTACAAATATAAGGCCGATTAACAGCACCAATAATGCGACTCCTCCTTTAATTAGAGCCCATGTTGCACTCCACAAACCCCATACATTACCTACAAATAGATAAATCGGGATTAATATTATAATTATTCCTAAAACGACTTTGAATAAACCTTTTGCAGCATTACTCATTTTTTGACCTCCTATTGTATATAGCTTTTATTCTGTTTTAATTTAAATAGATTTATTAATAGGCATATATATTTGGAAAACTATATAAAGTTTTTTGGGATTGTTTTTATTATGAAATTGGATGAAAAGTTTAGAACACACACTTGCGGGGAATTAAATAAAAAATATGTTGGAAAGAAAGTGAAACTTTCTGGTTGGATTGATAGCATAAGACAACAAGGCAAAATAGGTTTCATTAATCTTAGGGATAGGTATGGTATTACTCAATGTTTTGTTGGTAAGGAATTAATTGAAAAAATACAGGGATTAAGAAAGGATTGTGTTTTACAAATTACTGGAAAAGTAAATGCTCGACCTAAAAATCAAATTAAAAAAGAAATTTCTACTGGAGATATTGAGGTTAAAGCAGATAATATCAATGTTCTAACTATGGCTGACCCTCTGCCCTTGGATGATAATGCCACTGAAGATACTAGATTAAAATATAGATATATTGATTTAAGAAAAAAAGAATTACAAGAGATGCTTAAAAAAAGACATGAAGCAGTTTTGTTCATGAGAAATTTTTTAGATAAAAAAGGATTTTATGAAATTACAACCCCTGTCTTAACTAAAAGTAGTCCTGAAGGTGCAAGAGATTTTTTAGTTCCTTCTAGATTGCATCCGGGAAAATTTTATGCCTTGCCCCAAAGCCCCCAACAGTATAAACAATTGTTGATGTTGGCTGGTTTTGATAAATATTTTCAGATTGCCCCCTGTTTTAGGGATGAGGATGCTAGAGCAGACAGAAGCCCTGGAGAATTTTATCAATTAGATTTAGAAATGAGCTTTGTTACACAGGAGGAGATTTTAAATCTTACAGAAGAACTTTTTATTAAACTTATTGAAAGGATATTTCCAGAGAAAAAAATTACTAAGAAGCCATTTCCAAGAATTACTTATGAAGAAGCAATGAAAAAATATAAGACTGATAAACCAGATTTAAGGAAAAATAAAAAAGATAAAAATGAATTGGCGTTTGCTTGGATTATTGATTTTCCTTTGTTTGAACCAGAATTAGAGAATGGTAATTATGCGCCAATGCATCATATGTTTACTATGCCAAAAGAAAATGATCTTCCTTTATTAGATAAAGATCCCTCTAAGGTTAAGAGTTATCAGCATGATTTGGTGTTGAATGGGATAGAGATTGGAGGCGGTAGCATCAGAATTCATGATCCAAGGATCCAGGAAAAGATTTTTGATTTAATTGGGTTTAGTAAAGAACATAAAAAATATTTCAAACACATGTTAGAAGCTTTTAGATATGGCGCACCACCCCATGGAGGCATTGCCCCAGGCATTGATCGAACATTAATGGCCATAATAGGAACAAAATCCATAAGAGAAATTATTGCTTTTCCCAAGAATAAGGAAGCCAGAGATGTTATGATGGATGCCCCTTCTGAAGTGTTGCCCGGACAGTTAGATGATTTACATATTTCTTTGAAGAAGAAAAAATGAATGTTTTTCTTGAAATTAAGAAATTATTAGGTTCTAAACAGGTTAATTATAAAGTATTAGAGCATAGACCAGTAGGAACATCTATGGAAGTAGCTAAGGAAAGGGGAGAAGATGTTAAGATAGGAATTAAGGCAATGGTGTTTAAAGGAAACAAAGGTTTTTTTATGATTGCCATTAGTGCAGCTTATAAAATTGACAGCAAGAAAGTGAGAAAGACATTGGGATTAAGAAAATTGAGATTTGCAACAGAAGAGGAATTAAAAAAGTTAACTAATTGTGTTCCTGGCAGTGTTCCCCCTTTTGGGCAAATTTTTGGGTTAAAGATGTATTTGGATAAGACTATTCTAGGAAATGAAACTGTTGCTTTTAATGCAGGAAGATTAGATAAGTCAATAAAGATGAAAAAAAGCGATTATATTAAGATTATTGACTTTCAGCTTATAAATGCTTCGAAATAGGAATGTTTTTATATTTTTATATTCATAATTATTGATTATGAAGTTTATTTCAATTCAAAAAGCATTAGATAAAAAGAAAGGCAAGGTATCTATTAGAGGGTGGATCTATAGGGAAAGAAAATTAAAAGACAAGGTTTTTTTAGTTATAAGGGACTATAGTGATATTGTTCAATGTATTATCAAAAAAGATAAAGTTTCTGAAAAAATATGGAACGATGCTAATAAGCTATTGATTGAGAGTTCTTTAGAGGTTGAGGGGGAAATTTACAAAGATAAAAGGGCCCCTACTGGTTATGAAATTAATGTAAAAAAATTAAATGTTGTTGATTTTGCAGAAAAGTTTCCTATTACCAAGGATCAAAGTACTGAATTTTTAGCAGACAATAGGCACCTATGGTTAAGAAGCAGGAAGATGACTGCTATTTTAAAAGTTAGAAGTACTGTTTTTGGTGCAATTCATGAGTATTTTAGAAAAGAAGGTTTTTATGAGTATCAATCACCGATATTCCAGGCTGTTCAATGCGAGGGAGGTTCAACGTTATTCCATGTTGACTATTTTGGTAAAAAAGATGTTTTCTTGGCTCAGACATGGCAGTTGTATGCAGAACCAGCAATATTTTCCCTAGAAAAGATTTATACTATTGCCCCAAGTTTTAGGGCTGAAAAATCTAAAACCTCTAGGCATTTAACTGAGTATTGGCATGCTGAGATGGAAGTCGCGTGGGGGAGTTTTGATGATATAATAAATTATGGAGAGAGCTTGATTAAATACATGGTTAAAAAGGTTTTAGAGAAGAATAAGAAAGAATTGGAGATATTGGGAAGGGATATTAAAAAGTTAGAACCAACAGTGAAGAAGAAATTTCCAAGAATTACTTATGATGAGGTTTTGAAGTTATTAGAAAAGAAGTTTAAGATGAGGATCCCTTGGGGAAAGGATTTAAGGACTATTGAAGAAGATAAATTGGGGTCTTTATTTGATTTACCTATTGCTGTTACAAGATATCCCAAAAAAGTTAAGGCATTTTATATGAAAGAGCCTGGTGATAGTGATCCTAAAAAACCAGTGGTTAATGGGGTTGATTTTATTGCTCCAGAAGGTTATGGAGAATTAATTGGCGGAAGCGAAAGAGAATCTGATATAAATAAGATTATTAAAAGATTAAAAGAAGAAGGAGAGAATATTAAAGAATACAAGTTCTATTTAGATACAAGAAAATATGGTTCTGTGCCCCACGGGGGTTTTGGTTTGGGTGTTGAGAGGGTTTTAGCCTGGATTTGCGGTTTAGACAGTATTAAAGATGCTATTCCTTTCCCTAGAACCATGTTAAGGTATAAACCTTAAACCAGTTTGAAAATGGTATCAAGAGCTTTACGGGCTAGAATTAAAAAAGGGTTAACTATTGATGATTTCCTGAATACTTTTTCTGGACAAGCTTTGGAATTCTTAATGCAAGACAAAATAGATGATGATATTGAGGCTTTGGTAGCTGCTTATGGTCGCCACCTGATTAGGAATGAGTATAAGGGGAGACGTTTAAATAAGAAAATTGTGAAAGGAGGCAATACCGACCATCACTATGAATTGGGAAAGCTTTCAATTTTCTTAAAGAGGCGACGGGCCTTAACAGTTGAGCAAAGAAGAAATTTAAGCAGAATTATTAGATGCCATATTGTCAATGGAAATGGATTAGGAATAAGCGGAAGGCTTTTTTCTGTAACAGCTTCAAAGATAAACAATGTTTTGTCCAGTTGTAATGGGCCAGGGGATTACCGTTACATATTTGATTTTAGAGGTCAATATTTGGGCATTGTTTGTCATACTCCTTTTATGTCATATAGATGGGTTAAATAAAAATATTTACAGAGCTTTCTTAATATGGTCTTCTGTTACTTTATCATAACCATGAGAAACAGCATACCTGCAAACTTCTTCACAGTTTTTTAGTAATAATCTTGGATTTTTCTTTGACTTTTTGAATATTAGTTTAATTAGATCGTTTGATAATAATTCTGTTTCACCAATTCTTTTTCTTATTAATTCTACTGCATCTTCTTCTTTTAAATCACCTAATTTTACTACTTTGTCTTTTATTTGTTCTTTGAGGCCATTAGCTATTTTTGCTTTTTTGTAGCTTGGACCCACCATTACAATAGATTTTATGTGTTTTTGATATTCGTTGAGCAGTGCTTCTGAATCTTCTTCACTCAGTTCTGTGACTTCATCTAGAAGGAAAATCATTTCATCAGGAGTTATACCAAAAAGTTTTTGCAAGAATGTTCTTCCACCCTTAAGCAGGCTTTCAACGTGTATAGAGTTGTCTGCTCTATTACAACTATAGTATACAACTTTCTTTTTTCCTCCAAATAAATTGATTATTTTTTTAAGTATGGAGGTTTTTCCTTTACCAAACTCTCCTTCTATGAATAAGATGCTTCCAGCTGATATGTCTTCTAAAACCTTGGTTGTATCAATACCAAATAAGTCATCTGTGTATGCAGATGGTTTAATACTAAAAGGATTGTTATAAAATCCTATTTCTTTATACCATAGTTCCATTTTTAATAATATTTTTCGGCTATGTCTTCATAGACGACTTTTATTGGTTTTTCTTCTTGTTCTATTTTTATTTCTTCTTTAGGCTCTTCTTCTTTCTTTTCTTCTACTTCTTCTTTCTTTTTTTCGTTTTCCTCTTTCTTTTCTTCCTTTGGTTCTGTTTTAGGTTCTTCTTTTTTTTCACTAGGATTTTCTACTTTAGGCTCTTCTTTATCAATTTCTTTACCTGACAGTATGTCTTTTATGTCTTCTTTTTTTAGCTCTATGTTATTTTCTACTGCATATTTTACTAATATTTCAGAGTTTTTCATGAATTCTTTTGGGTTTTTCTTAGAGAGTTTAAATACATCTTTGATTATCTCTTCTGTTAAGATTTGATTGTTTGGAATTCTTGCATTAATCATTTCTACAGCATCACCTTCGGTTAGTTCTTTTAATTTGATTGTTTTTCCAATTCTCTGTTTTAGACCTTCTGAAAACTTTATTTTTTTAAGATTGGATGTTGTAAATATGATAGATTTGATATAATTTTGATCATAAAAGAATTTTATTCTTTCATTGTTTTTTTCTGATAGTGTTTCTATGTCGTCTATTAATAAAATCATTTCTTTTGGCATTTTTTTGAATAATCTACCCATAATACCATATTTTTGTATTATTACATTTTCTATGTTCGGTTCTACTACCAATGTGGAATCAACATACGCAACCTTTCCATGTCCTTGATATTTGTTGATTATTTGTTTTAAAATTGCTGTTTTTCCCTGGCCTTTTTTTGCTTCTATTACTAGTATTCCGCCAGAATCTACTCTATAAAAAGCTTCATCTAATACATCATCATAACCAATCAATTTGGTATTTTCCGCATCCTCAAAAGGATTCTCATCTAAATCTAATTTTTCATACCACATTTTCTAATTCTTGAGCTTTTTGTCTGTAGCTTTCTGCTTCTTCATAATACTCTTTTGATACTTCTTCATCTCCTAAACTATGATATTTTTCACCTAATTGATGGCATTTTCTTGCTTTTTTATAGTATTTTTCAGGTGTTTTCTTTAAGATTGCTTTTATGATAAATAGTAGAATTACTATTGCAATTATGATTCCTGCTGTTTTTAATACACTCATAAATTTTTGACTGTATGTGGTCTTATAAATATTGTGCCACTTTAATGTATATATTGAAATTATTTTTTGGGAGTGGTAATAAATGATAAAGGCAAATTATTTAAAGAACCAATTTATTTTTGTGCTGATGTACGAAGATATAGTGGAATTTTGTGTTAATTATGCTAGCAAAAAGGCAGATTTTGTAGAGGCTAGACTAGATGTTAGTAGATCTGAAGGATTTGTTTTGAAGAATGGAGTTGCAGAGGTGTCTGCTTGTTCTACTTCAAGAGGCATTGGATTAAGAATTATTGATAATGGAGCATTAGGTTTTATTGCCATTAATGATTTTAATAAAAACAAAATAAAAAATTTAATTGATAAAGGAATCAAGGTAACTGGGGGCATAGGAAAAATAAAGAAAGAAATAAATTTCTCTGAAGAAAAAACCAACAAAGCTAATTATACTGTGAAACAGAAAAAAAACTTTTTTGATTTAAGTGCAGATGAAAAGATAAAGAGTTTGTTAGAGGTTGATAAAACTATCCGCGATGTGAACACCAGATATTTCTCCTTGCAGGTTAATGAAACTGAGAAGTATTTATTAAACTCTGAAGGAACAAAAATAAAATCTGTTATTCCCAGAATCTCGGTTTATTATTTATTGACCTTATTAGCTAATAAAAAATCAATGCAACGATATTGGGACTTTGGTGCCTGTGGTGGTTGGGAGTTTTTTGAAAAATGGAACTTAAGGGAAAAAATAAGAAAAGAAGTAGATGATTTAAAACAGGTTATGGAAAAAGGAAAGAAAATTAATCCTGGTAAAATGGATCTGATTGTCGATCCCGAAGTGACAGGAATTATGGCTCATGAAAGCGTAGGACATCCTTATGAAGCTGATAGAATTTTAGGAAGAGAATCTGCCCAGGCAGGGGAATCTTTTGTTAACCATGAAATGTTAAATACAAAAATTGGCAGCAAGGTTGTTAATGTTGTTGATGATCCCACTATTCCAAATAGTTTTGGTTTTTATTTATATGATGATGAAGGTGTTAAAGCAAGGAAAAGAAAATTGATAAAAAATGGAATGATTAATGAGTTTTTACACAATAGACAAACTGCTTTTGATATGGGCACAAAAAGCAATGGTTCTGCTCGCGCCTGCGCATATAATGTAGAAAATTTGGTTAGGATGGCTAATACTTTTGTTGAAAAAGGAGATCACACCAGGGAGGAATTGATTGAGGGGGTTAAAAAAGGGGTGTTAATGAGAAATTTTGTTGAATGGAATATTGATGATGTCAGATTGAATCAGAAATACACTGCTTGTGTGGCTTATCTTATTGAAAAAGGAGAAATCAAGGGCTTAGTTTTTGAACCTACAATTGAGATTACAACCCCCAAGTTATGGAGTTCAATAGATGCAATAGGTAAAAACTTTGAGTTACACTCTGCTACTTGTGGTAAAGGAGAACCAATGCAGGGCATTCCTGTTTTTCATGGTGGTCCAAGTATGAGGTTGAGGAATGTGATGATAAAATGATTGAATTAGAGAAGATTAAAGATAAACTTTTGTCCAAAGGTATGGATGATGTAGTTATTCATTTTTCTTGCCAGGAAGGAGTACAAATAAAATTTGTTAATAATAAAGTTGTTAAAACTGGATCAGAATTGACTGAATCGGTATCTGTTTTTGTAGCTAAAGATAAAAAAATTGCAATGACCAGTTTAAATGACCTTTCTGATGCTGCGATTAATAAAGCAATAAGGTCCTTTTAAATACAAAGAGATCAAAGGCGGCTATGACAAAACAGTAAAAAAAGTTATGGATAATGCTGGTGATGTTGTTGAGGAAGCTATGAATATTGCATTAGAAAATGGAGCAAAAAGATCTAGTGGCATATTTGAGATTTATAATGATAAATCCAGCTTGGTTACCTCTAATGATGTTAAAGAAAATGATAAGTCTACTAGATTTTATTTTTCAATAAGAAGTTTGATCAATAAAGAAGCTTCAGGACATCAATACTGCTGTTCCAGAAACTTTAAGGATTTAGAATACAAAAAATCTTCTTTACGTGCGGCTGAGATTGCCAAGATGTCTGTAAATCCCAGCAAGGCTGTTTATGGCAAGTATGATGTTGTTTTTGACCCATTGCCTTTTGCAGATATATTGCAACATGTTGGATCTGCTTGTTCTATCTTTAGTGTTGAAGCTGGATTTAGTTTTTTGAAGGATAAATTGAATAAAAAAATTGCAAATGATAATTTTACACTTATTGATGATGGATCTTTGGATAAAGGATATGGTTCTGTTAAGGCTGATGAGGAAGGTGTGCCCACACAAAAAAATGTTTTGTTTGATAAAGGTGTTTTAAAAACATATTTACATAGTTATTCCAGTGCTAAGAAGTATAAAGTTAAAACCACTGCCAATGCAGGTTTGGTTTCTCCTGAGCCTTGGAATATAGTCCTGAAAAAAGGAAATTATTCTTTTGATGAGCTCATAAAGAGTGTTAAGAAAGGAATTTATGTTACAAACCAATGGTACACCAGATTTCAAAATTATAGTGCAGGAGACTTTTCTACTATTCCCAGAGACGGAATATTTTTAATTGAGAAAGGAGAGATAAAAAAGCCTATCAAGGGAATAAGAATCAGTGACAATATTCAAAGAATGATAAGCAATGTTTCTGCCATTGGGAAAGACGCTAAGCAGATTGTGAGTTGGGAGGTTTCTAGCGTTCCTGTTATTACACCGAGTGTTTTAGTTAAGAACGTGAATATTACTAGTCCTGATTAAGTTCTTCATTTTATATCTAGCAGAATCCAAGTTATCCAAGAAAGATAAATTGCTATCTTATGTTAATAAAAAACAGAAACAATAATATAATCATCTTTCAACAGGTATATTTTCATCACTTATCAGTAATCAAAAGATTTAAATATAAGTTAAACCTTCTAAAATAAAGTTAAAATGCCAAATAATGCTCGTTATGGCCCTTCTGCCAAAAACCATTTTAGCAGATACTCATAATTCTACCTACACAATCCAAAACTCTCCTACCTGGAGAAACCTGCCTTTAATCTCAACCCCTGAAACAAGGCCATGCCCTTGGTACCTAGACACAGAAAACCCTTCTAATCCACCTTCTGGATTAGTCCAACATCTCGCAAGATTACAAGGCTCAGAAGCAGACAGATTAGAAAAAAGAATCCAGATAATGTCTGACCAAGGCCTAGTGCCAGCTACTGTATCCAGCCCCTATAGAGGTATAGTAAAGGTAAAACTGGATTCTGTATGGACAGATAAAAAACTAGGAAAATACACATTCATTCTAAAGACCAAAAAACCAGGAATGAAACATATTCTTCAAACACCTTCCAATGGAACAGCAGTAATAAAGCTAGGAGATTATGATAGATATGTTGATGCCAGTAATCAGGTAATAAGACCAGAACAAATTCAAATAATTACAAAACAAAAAAAAGCCATTTTCCCTAATGGCTTGTCAAAAGACCCAGAGGATTGTGGATTGTTCAAGACTTCAATTACCTATGATGTTAATCCAGAAGGAAAAGCAACATTTATCCAGCACTCTATTCCAGAAATGTATGTGTTTAATCCAGAAACAGAGCTTTGGGAAAAAGCGCCAATGAATCTGGCCCATGCAGTATTAAACTATAGGGAAGGAGCATCAGAAGCTAGACCAGTGCCAACCTGGAGACCTTTAATTAACCGTGATAACTATTTATTAAGATTTAAGCAGCAAGGGCAACCAGTAAGCTGGGATCTGGTTCTTGACCCAGACTTTAGGGATAATCCATGGACAAGAGATTTTATTGAAAATGAATTTATTCCTCTTATTGTTGAGCCAATAATGACTAATGGAAGCATTCATTTTGATATAAGTTATGGTGATTGGGTAAAAAAATTGAATCTTGATGATGTCCCCATAGGTACAGTTGCTATGGATCATGATCCCTCTCTTGGTAATGTTGCAGGAGCAGCAGGCACTAGATATTCAGATGGCACCTATAAAACAGGAATAACAGCAGAGGCAGCAAGCCTTTCATTAAGAGATGATGGGCCCGTATATCAAAATTTTCCTAAGTCATTCAGAAAGGTCTTGACACACGAGTTCGGAAGCGCTATACTGGGCTGCGATGGTGAGAACAAGGACTTTACGCATCTTAATTCCTGGAACGAGGGTTCCACCCCCTCCCTTCTTTCACCAGGAATATGGGACCGGTGGTTAACAAAGCTCAACTTTAAAATCCCAAGAGGTTCATATATTAAGTCAAAGAAAGTAATCTAAATTTATCCAAAGACAATAGTAAACTTTAAATATCTCTCTTCTATTTTATAACTAACAAAATAAAGAGGTGTATATATGAAAAATAAAATCCTAATTTTATTTATTTTTTCAATATTAATTTTTTCTTTTAACCTTTATCAAACAGAAGCAAGAAGATTCTGTACACCAGATTATTGTACACCTGGAATAGAAAAACCACCACAAAATTATAATGATCCAAAGGGAACATGTGAATGTATAACAACAGACTGTGGATCTAATCAAGATTGTACTCCTCCAAAAGGAGCCAAAAACAAATGTGCAGAAGGATACAAGCCAAAATGTTTGGGTGTATTAACAGACTGTAAGATATGTGATGATGAGCTATTTAATGATCCAACTTTAGCAGAAGATGCATCAGATGGGGTGCTAAAGCCAAAACTCCAAAAAGAATATTGTGGACCTGTTAAATATGGTTGCTTTAACACAGGATGTGAATGTGTAGAAACCCAATGCAACGATGGTAGAGACAATGATGGGGATTCTTTAACTGATAATCAAGATCCTTCATGTTATAAAAATGGGGTGTATGATAAAACACTGGATAATGAAAATGCCTGCGGAAAAAAAGATCAAACCTGTTGCAACAGTGCTCCCCAAAATATGGAATGTAATCCTAATATGGCTGGATTATACTGCCAAGCCAATAATATATGTGGATATGATACCACAAAGGCAAATGGCCAGCCTTGCGAAATAAATAAAGATTGCACCAGCGGATACTGTGGCTATTCCTGTCCAAATGATGGAGAGCCATGCACATATGGCATCTGTGTGCCTGCTTCAAATAAATACTGGGATAAAAAAACCAATACCTGGCAAGCATATATAAAAGAATTCAGTGTATGCGGAAATGACCTAAATAATCCAAATGCTCCTGGAACATCTTGTATGGGTGAAAATGCCAAGAGATATTGCACTTTTCTAAATGACCCTAAAACAAGAAGATGCTGCTATAAGGGAGAAGAATGGAATAGTAAAAAAAATGCATGTACCTCTGCCTATGAAGAATGTTCAACACCAGCACCAAATAAAGGATTTGATTCTCCCTCTGCTTGTAATGATGATCCAAGTCTTATCTGCTGCTCCTCACAATACCTGGACCAATACAAAGACTTAGCAGGCTTGGACAAAGCATGCTTACCAAAAGCAAATTACATACAGGCAGAAACAAGCAAAGTAACAATCTGCGGAAAAGCATACAGCTGCGGAATAGCTGACAAAATCTGCCCAGATAATTACGGAGCATCATGTACCTTTGACCCAGACTGTAAAACCACAACAGGAACAGACACAGACTGCGGCTACAAAACTTCAATAAACTGCAACCAACAAGACGGATGCTATCAAGACTCAAAAAGAGATTATTATTGTGGAGGAACCTACAATACAGAATGCTTATACACCTCAGACAACTGCAATGACTGCTCCTGCCAATGTGGAAATTATAACCAGCCAGAAGCCAACTTCTGTACAGATGGAAAATGCAAGGTAGAAATAACCCAAATAAAAGTAGACAACACAAATCCATTAGAAAACACAAACATATTAGTGATATGTACAACAAACACACCAAACATAAACAGCGTATCTGCAAAAATAGGTTCAACCCAATGCAGCTTCCAGGAAGGAATCGGAAACAATGGCTGGATAAACAACGATGCACACTTCTCATGCCCAACAGGAAACAAGGGAACAAAAACAGTTACATGCACAGTACAGACAACAAAATCATATCAAAAAGGAACAGACAAAACAACACAAATAACTGTACAAAAAGACCCTTCAGCATGTACACCTTTATCAAAATCACAATGCAATTCAGATCCAGACTGTAAATGGTGTGATGAATGCCAGAACCAAAAACAAAGAGTTGGTGGAGCCGCATGTATACTTTCAACACAAAATTGCGGAACATACTCCTGCAATAAAGGAAGCTGCGGAGCAGAAGCAGATGCAGACACTGGCTGCCCTAATAACCAATGCTCACAAACTAATAAAGTAACATACACATATAATGATGAAACATGCTCATGTGATCAAAATACACAAGCATGTCAGGGAACCGAAACATGTGAAGAAAAGTATCCAGGGAAACACCTGACCGGAACATGCTCTGCAGCATGCACCAATGGAGATTGTGACACCTGCACCCTTAATGTAGAAACAGACTGTCAATGTGCTCCAGGATATGGAGACAGCGATGGAATAAAAGCAAATGGCTGCGATATAGAATGCCAGCCAGAAGGAAATGACTGCTGCGGAGATGGAATAGACAACGACTGCAATGATGTAATAGACGATAATTGCGACAGAGATGGAGACGGATTTATAAGCTGCAAAGAAGTAGAAAGAGGCAATCTACAAATGTGCGATGAGCTGGCAAAAACATGCGAAACAGTAACAG
>JAFCDT010000062.1 GCA_017609525.1 Candidatus Woesearchaeota archaeon
GAAATAAAGCAGTCAGGTTTTTATTTGGTCCTGATTATAAAAATGCTGGTCAGGTTAGAAGTGATATAGTTGATTTGAGAAATGACATCAAAAAGCTAGAAAAGATTAAAGAAGGTTCTTTACCAGCCGATGTTGCAGATGTTCAGGGAGCTGTTGACAATCTACAAGCTGAAGCTGATGAAATTGAAGCTCAACTAGAAGAACAGTTATCAGGTTTTAGTCTCTTTGGCTGGTTAGCCAAATTACTTGTTAAGTAGGTATATCTTTCAAAAGTCAAAGGTCTTCTGTCTTTTGGGTTTGATAACCAATTTTAATTGGGGAAACTACAAAAAACGGACCAAAAAAAAGTAGTAGTAAGCTTAAGACAAAGTAAAAACTGTTTTTAATTAAATATTGCTTTTTATTAGTACTTCTTGCGCCAGCCAATACTTGTCAACGGAATACTGATAACAACAATAAGAATTAAGATAAATAAAAAGTTCATCTTGTTTAATACTTAATATTAATATAACAAAATCTTATAAATTAAGTAGTATTAATAAACGTCTTGCCTGTTTTATCATAAATTCTGGATATTTGAGCCCCCCGTCCAATCAATTCGTCGGAAAATATACCATCGTTCGAGCATTTGGAGACCGTGTAAGATGAGAAGATTTCCGAACTTTATTAAATCTTTCAAATTGGGGTACAATAAAAGGTGTAAGAGTTAATTTTATTAAATGAGAAATAATATCTTGAATAAAAAGTTTTTAATTATTACCATAGGTCTATTCTTTCTATTTTTGGTTATATTTTTGGTTCCCCAATTTTTATTTGAAGGCAAGAAACAACTTTTAGAAAATATTCCTGATAATCCTGCTAGCAAAATCTGTCAAAAAATTTCACAACCAGAAGATCTTTATAATTGTCTGGCAGTAGTCAATCAGGATGTGAATTTTTGTCAGAATTTTGATGAGATTGATCAAAAAAAACTATGTCAAGGAATGGCCGCAAGAGATGTATCTTACTGTCGAAAAATTCAAAAGTCAGAACCGAGAAAGATGTGTTTTTATGAGCTTGCTGAAACAACTCAAAATATTGATTATTGTGATGAGGTAGAAGACAAAGAACATTGTTACTTCAATGTTGTCTCTGGCTTTTATTGGGCCCAACAATCTGAGAAAATTAAAACAGAGTATTGTAATAAATTTTCTGCCCAGACTCCGGACAGAAAGACTTGTTTTGCTTTAAAAGAAAATGATATTTCTTTCTGTGAAGAAGGAAATGCTGCCTGTTTAACCTTTTTTAAGCAACCTTTATCTTTTTGTAATAATATTAAAGCCGAAGATAAATTGAAGTGTATTCGAGACAGGGCCATAATAGCCAAAAATCCAACGATTTGTGCAAAAGCGGTTAATCAAGAGGTAAAAGATGAATGTTATTTTGGGTATGCTTCCCATTTTGATCCCAAAGTTTCCATTTGTGAAAAAATTACCGATGAGAGAAAGAAAAACATGTGCTATTTAGAAGTAGCTATAAAACTTTCTAGAAAGTAAATTTTTGTGCTAAAAACTTATAAATATGAAAAAAAATATATTTTCAATAATTATTTCTCTTATGCTCTTGGCTTTTGTTTCAAATAAAGTCGTTCTGGCACAGGAGAATAATACTCAGGTTACTGATCTTTCCCCAGAAGAATCTTTAGAGGCAAAAATTACTAAAGTCTTAGAAGAAAAAGAGATTAAACCGGAATACAGTAATGAAAAACAACTCTATCAGAAATTGGAGCTTCTGGTGACAAAGGGATCATTAAAGGGAAAGGAAATTACTATTGAGAGTGGTAATTTATCTATAACCAATTTACAAAAGTATAAAGTTGGAGATAAAGTAATTGTCAGCCATAGCAAAGATATTGATGGTTACGATGTTTTCTATATCACTGATTATATTAGACGTAATTCTCTTCTCTGGCTTTTCCTCATCTTTATTGCTTCTACGGTGTTGATTGGCAGGTGGAGAGGTTTAAGTTCCCTTTTGGGAATGGGAGGCTCT
>JAFCDT010000020.1:0-525 GCA_017609525.1 Candidatus Woesearchaeota archaeon
GGCAATAATTTTTCATCCCATATTTGTCCAATTTTAACAGCATTTAGGTGTTTTACAAGAAATTCCGTTGCAATAGTAGCAACCAAACCAAAGCCAGGAAAGCCTTCAATGATAGTTGGACTTTTAGGTTTTTGAGTAAGCTCGATTTTCATCATATTTGTTCACCTCTTTGTTTAATCCTTTCTTTTAATTGTTTATATAGTTTTTGAAAATTGTTTATCATATAAAAAGACATATAGTGATTTTAATGCAATAATTTTTATAAAGAAATATTCCTAATAACATGTATGCAAAGTTTAGCACCAGTTAGGTTCTAAGAAACCTTTATTCTTTTGAAAACTCAATCTTTTGCCCACTTAATCCAGAATACATATTAAGAAAATTATCAGCACTCCTCTTACTGGCAACTTCACTTATTTTATCTAAAACTCTCCCAAAAAAATGGCTTAATTTTTCTTCCACTTGCTCCTGATTATTTATAGTAAGAATAAGAATGCTGTCTATTAAATCATCGCTTTCTGTTTT
>JAFCDT010000020.1:545-11483 GCA_017609525.1 Candidatus Woesearchaeota archaeon
GCAGTTTCTTCACAGTCTTCAATCTTGGTCCGAATCAAGGCCTTTTTCTCTTTTTCATTAACAGAATAATCAAGCATTAAATCAACTAATTTAGTCTTAGGATCAACTTTAACAACTTCTACCTTAAGCAGCTCAATAGCAACACTTTTCATTATTTAACTAAAAATAAGAAGACTATTTAAAGATTTTTGCGCTGTGTTTGTTATTTCTTGGAAAATTCTTTTTGAGCAGTAATATTTAAGGTATAATTAGCCGACCTAACTCTTGCTTCTTGAATACAATTAGCCTCTAAACAAATATTGATTTTGCTCGTGTCAATTTTCTCTATAGGAATCAGTTGATCAGTTCCTTGTAGATTTACCTTGCACTGTTGTTTTCCTTCCACTAAAAAGCAGTTTTGTTTAATCCACTCTTCTGGTGTTTGGACTTTGCTACAAACGGCATTAGAACATATCCATTCCTCTTTAATTCCTAGTTGTTGATACAAGGACCAGCCAATCATTGCTATCAAAAGTAAATAAATTAGCAATAAATGGATGCCCATCTTTTTTAGTTTCATTTTATTCACTGAGTAAATTTATATTTATAAAGTTTTAGCTTAAAGAAAATAATCATTTTTTACTAAACTTCTCATCAAACTTCTCTTTAGCCTTATTTTCTTTCCAGTATATGCTATGGCTACTTATCTTTTCAAATAAGGCAATTGCCATATTTATGACATCTGTTTGGTATTCCTTAAACCCTTTCTCAGAAATAATTGCTTTAGCAGAATCAATACACTCTTTCATTAATTTTAAATTCTCTTTTTTGGCTCGTTCTTCCTGCTCTTTTTCTTCTTCTTCAGTTAAATAAACCTCTTCCCATACAGGATACTTCTCCCCTGTCTTTGGAAAACTTTTACTAAATGCCATATGATTCCAAATGCCTCCAGACTTAATAAGCATTATTGTATAAAAAAGGAAAGAATTACGAAAGGATTAAAGGAAATTCCTTATCCTTTCAATGTGTTCAGCTACTTTATCACCATTATCTGTTAATTTGATGACTTTTATTCTCCCCTGTTTTTCAAAATCAACAAGTTTAGCTTTTTCCATTTCTTGAAGGATTTTAACAGCATGAGAATAAGTGCAATCTACCTCTTTTGCTAAAATGCTCCCATACCTATTTTTCGTGCTCTTTCTAAGGGCAACTAGAATCATAGCAGGTTTCTTCCTGAAAAAAACTTCAAAAATATCTTTTTTTCTTACCATTTATTCCCCCCTATCACTCTCTTTTTACGTCAAGTACTTGTATGAAACTAAAATTATATTTAAACCTTGTGTTTTGTAAATATAGGTTTTATTATTTGTTTTATGTATTTAAAGCTTTCCCTGCCCATTTCACTTTTTTTCCAAATGAAAGAAAAGTTTTATATAACAAACAACGATATAAGTTTTATGCTTGATATACATTTTATTAGAAACCATCCAGAAGTAGTAAAAAAAGATTTAGAAAAAAGATATGCTCAAGATAAGATAAAACATCTCAATTCTTTATTAAGAAAAGACAAAGAATGGAGAAAAATAAAACAAGACCTAGATAATTTAAGAAAAAAAAGAAATGAATTGTCAAAACAAATCAATGAACTCAAAAAACAAAAAAAACCAATAACAAAAATTTTAAAAGAAGTTAAAACAATTCCAAAAAAAATAAAAAAACTAGAAGAAAAGTCCAGAATTCTACAAAAAGAAATAAAAAACCACCTGCTTGAATTGCCTAATCTTATGCATGAAAAAGTTCCAAAAGGAAGGGATGAAAAAGACAACCCAGTAATTAAGAAATGGGGCAAAATTAAAAAACAACCATTTAAACTTCTTAATCATGCAGAACTTCTCGAAAAGTTAAATCTTGCAGATTTTGAAACAGCAAGAAAAAATTCAGGACAAGGTTTTAATTATCTTAAAGGGGAAATAGCAATGCTGGATCTAGCAATACAAAGATATGGAATGGACTTTGCAATGAAACAAGGCTTTATCCCTGTTGTTCCACCCTTGGTTTTAAGATACGAAGCACTATTAGGAGCCCTAAATGGGCTAGAAGATTTTAAAGATGTAGTATATAAAATCGAAAATGAAGATTTATATTTGGTAGGTACAGCAGAACACTCTTTGGTCACAATGCAAAGAGATAAAACCATGAAAGAAGAGGATTTACCATTAAAACTTTGTGCCGTAACTCCTTGTTTTAGAAAAGAAATTGGAGGCCATGGAGTAGATATGAAAGGCCTGTTTAGAATGCATCAATTTAACAAAGTAGAGCAAGTGGTGTTCACTTCAAAAGAGAATTCTTATAAAATGATGGAAGAAATGCAAAAAATAACAGAAAAGTTCATACAAAATCTTAAAATTCCTTATAGAGTAGTTGAAATTTGTTCAGGAGATTTAGGAGCAAAATTTGCAAGACAATGGGATATTGAAGCATGGTTTCCTAGACAAAAAGCCTATAGGGAAATAACATCAGCAGGAAACTGTACAGATTACCAATCAAGAGCCCTAAACATCAAATATTTTGATAAAGACAATGAAAGAAAACCGGTGCACATCTTGAATAACACAATGGTGGCCACTTCAAGGGCAATGGTTGCAATCTTAGAAAATTACCAGCAAAAAGATGGAACAATCAAAATTCCATCAGTATTGGTTCCATATATGAATGGTTTGAAGAAAATTACTAAATCAAAAGCTTTTTAAAAATCACTTTGACTCAAAATTCTATGGAGTTAGATAAAAGCAATATTCCCAAGCACATAGGGATAATTCTCGACGGAAATAGAAGGTATGCTAGGAAACTAATGAAACAACCTTGGAAGGGTCATGAAAGAGGGGCAGAGGTAGTAGAAAATCTTATGGATTGGGCTAAAGAACTTGGAATAAAAGAACTCACACTCTTTTCTTTTTCTGTAGACAATTTCAAAAGACCAAAAGAAGAAGTAGAGAATTTACTAAACCTTATTCAACAAAAATTTGAAAAATTTTACAATAATGAAAGACTAAATGAAGAAGGAGTTAAAATTAGATTTATTGGTGATAGAACAAAGTTCCCAGAAAAAATACAGGAAATAATGCACAAATTAGAAGAAAAGACAAAAAACAACACACGTTATTTTGTTAATTTTGCCATGGCTTACGGTGGTAGAACAGAGATTATAGATGCTACTAAAAAAATAGCTCAACAAGTTAAAGAAGGGAAACTTAGCATAGGAGATATTGACGAAAAAACCTTTGCTAAAAATCTTTATCTTAATTCAGATCCAGATCTTATTATTAGAACCGGAGGAGAGAAAAGACTTTCAGGTTTTCTCTTATGGCAAGGAGAATATGCAGAATTTTTCTTCAGTGATAAGCTGTGGCCAGAATTTACAAAGGAAGATCTTATCAAGATTATTAAAGAATTCCAAAGAAGGGAAAGAAGGTTTGGAAAATAATTAAACCTTTCTGCTCATTGTAAAAAAATCAATAGCTGCTTCAAAAGCTTCTTTGTTAGGTAAATCTGAGAAATATCTGTTAAAACTTTCTTTTGCTTTTTTTGCATACTCTTCAGCCTTTTTCTCAGCAAAGTCTACTGAACCTTTTTCCTTCATCAGCTTTAATATGTATTCTACTTCTTCAGGAGTTTTTTCTTCTCTTGGTTTGTTCATAATTTCTAAAACTTTTTTATGTTCATCCCCTTCAGTATTTTTTACTAAGTGAATTAACAACAAGGTTCTTTTACCTTCATAAATATCTCCACCAATCTCCTTACCATAAACAGAACCTTCTCCAATAATGTTTAAAATATCATCCCTTACCTGAAAACCAATGCCCAAGGGAATTGAAAATTCTTCTAATTTTTTTAAGACATCCTCATTTTGTTCAGCCACTAATGCTCCAAGCCTCAATGGACTGGAGATAGTGTATATTGCTGCCTTCCCCAATGCCACAGCTTCATAATCTTTATAATCTAACTCTTCTAATTCTCTCTTCAAAGTCAAGGTCAATTCTAAATGTTGCCCCTTTATTGTTATGTATAAAAATCTTGCAAATTCATTTAAAATTTTAAATGTTGTTTCTTCACTTAAGATTTCTTTATTATCAATCAAAGCCTTCCACATCATTGTTTGAACCATGTCTCCCGCATTAACTGCAAAATAATCACCATGAATTTTGTGCAAAGTTGGTTTTCCTCTCCTTTCGTCAGAGTTATCCATCCAATCATCATGTATCAACAACCAATCTTCAGAAAGTTGCATGGCAGCCGCAGTTCTTACTGCTTTCTTAATATCCCCTCCAAAAGCTTCACAAGATAAGAGAACTAAAGTCCCTCTGCCATATTTTCCTTGACGGTGAGAATAATCATTAACTATTTCTGGAAAATTATACGGACCCTCCTTTAACAAATATTTCTGAACCTCTTTCCAAATAATTGGTTTTTTTTCAGCAAGTATTTCTTTAAAATCCATTTTAGCCTCCTATTTTATTTTTTTAATTTTATCTATAACTTCATCTATTATGTCTTGAGGTGTAGAAGCCCCTGCAGTAATCCCCACTACCTCTTTGTTCCGGAACCATTCTTCTCTTAATTCATTTGGAAATTCAATATGTTTTGTTTCAACGATTTTCGAACAAACCTCTTTTAACCTTAATGTATTGCTACTATGTCTGCCCCCAATAACAATCATAATATCTACTTTATTCGCTACATCTTTGGCAGAACTCTGTCTGGATTTTGTTGCTTCACAAATTGTATCATAAAACCTAACTTCTTTTGCCTTTTCTTTGATTTTTGCCAAAATTTTCTTAACTTTGTCTTCTTCTTGTGTTGTTTGGCAAAATACCGCAACTTTTCCATTATTTAACCTATCCACATCTTCAACGCTATTCACAACAACTTTATTTTTAAGATCTTTTGTAATGCCCTTGACTTCAACATGCTCTGGTTTTCCAATTAAAACAATAAAATACCCCTCTTTTTCTTTCTTTTTTGTTAATCTA
Source organism: Candidatus Woesearchaeota archaeon (assembly GCA_017609525.1). Lineage (GTDB taxonomy): Archaea > Nanobdellota > Nanobdellia > SCGC-AAA011-G17 > JACPNG01 > JAFCDT01. The sequence goes on from JAFCDT010000020.1 coordinate 5,555, forward strand.
TGAATATTCTCAACAAATGGACAAGTAGTATCTATTAAATCGAAATCTTTTTTTAAAACTTTTTTCTTTACAGAATCAGCAGCACCATGGGCAGTAATAACAATTGTTTTAGTTTTTGCTTTATCAAGAGAATCAATAAACTTTACTCCCTTTTCTTTAAGTCTATTTATTACAGTTTTATTATGAATTAAGTCTCCAAGTATGCTTAAGTTTTTATCTTGTTTTTTAACAATATCTAAGGCTCTTCTCACCCCAAAACAAAAACCCATTTCTTTGGCTAAGATTATTTTTTTACTCATCTTCCATTGCTTTAATTTCTTTCATTAACTCCTCAAGTAATTCCTCTTCTTTTACTTTCTTTATCACCTTGCCTTTTTTAATAATCACCCCCATGCCTTTCCCACCACAAACACCAATATCTGCATCCTTTGCTTCTCCAGGACCATTTACCGAACAGCCCATTACAGCAACCTTAATTGGTTTTTTTATATCTTTTAATCTTTCTTCAACTTTTTTAGCTAGAGAAATAAGATCAATATCTGTTCTTCCACAAGTCGGGCAAGAAACCACAATCGGACTCTCAATTCTTAACTCTAGAGCCTTTAGTATTTCATAACCCGCCTTTACCTCTTCAACAACATCAGAAGTCAAAGAAACCCTTATTGTATCTCCAATGCCATCTAACAATAAAGCACCAATACCAATAGCTGACTTAATCATTCCTGAAAAACTAGTGCCCGCCTCTGTTACCCCGACATGCAAAGGATAATCAACCTTTTCTGAGAGTAACCTATATGCTTCAACAGTTCTTTGTATATCAGAAGCCTTAACAGCAATAATAATGTCAAAGAAATCCAACTCCTCTAAAATCTTAATGTGCTTTAAAGCAGATTCAACCATTGCTTTAGCAGTATTCCCATATTTATACACTAATTCTTTCTCTAAAGATCCAGAATTAATTCCAATTCTTATTGGGATTTTTCTTGCCTTTGCAGCATCAACAACCTGTTTTATTTGCTCTTTATCACCAATATTCCCTGGGTTTAACCTCAATTTGTCAACATACTTTACAGATTCCAGGGCAAGCCTGTAATCAAAATGGATATCTGCTACCAAAGGAATAGAAATATTCTCTTTAATCTCTTTTAATGCTTTTGCTGATTCCATATCAGGTACGGCAACCCTTATTATTTCACAACCAGCTTTCTCTAATTCTTTAATTTGATTTATTGTAGCTTTAACATCAGATGTTTTTGTGCTGCACATAGACTGCACCCTGATAGGGTTATCTCCTCCGATCTCAACATTACCTATCTTAACAACCCTCGTCTTCTTCCTCATAATTATTAAAAAAAGCCATAAAATATTTAAAAGCTTCTTATTTACTAATGCTTATGAGAATCTTGGCAGCAGGAGATATTCATGGAGATACAAGGTTAGTCAAAAAACTAGCTGATAAAGCAGAAAAAGAAAAAGCAGAATTAGTTATTTTGTGTGGTGATCTAACTCATTTTGATCAGTCTACAGACAACCTTTTAGGCCCTTTTATAAAGAAAAAGAAAAAAGTTTTACTGATCCCAGGAAACCATGAAACTATAGCCACCGTAGACTTCTTAGCAGAGCTTTACGGAGCCAAAAATATTGATGGATACTATGTGCAGTACAAGAATGTAGCAATTTTTGGAAGCGGAGGGGCAAATGTCGGACCAAATATTGCAACAGAAGAACAAATTTTTAAAAAATTAGAAAAAAGTGCAAAAAAGATCAAGCCAGAATTAAAAAAAATAATGGTCACGCATGTCCATCCACATAAATCAAAGATGTCCAAGTTTACTAAGTTCTTCCCAGGATCTACTGGTTTGACAAAGGCAATTAAGAGGTTTAAACCAGATATTTTATTATGCAGCCATGTCCATGAAGCAGAAGGTTTAGAGGAAAAAATTGGTGATACAAAAGTGATAAATGTGGGCAGATCAGGAAAAATAATAGAAATTTAATTTTACATAAACTTTAAAAACCCCTTCTAAAAACTCATCTTATATGTATCAGCTCATAATTACTGAAAAACCAAGTACATGTCTTAAAATTGCCAATGCCCTTGCAGACTCTAAAGTAACCCAAAAAAAGACCAAAAAAATAGCTTATTACGAACTACAACATAAAGGCAAAAAGATAGTTGTTGTATGCGCAGTAGGTCATCTATACAACTTAGCTGAAAAAGATAAGAAAAAATGGCATTACCCTATTTTTGAAATTGCTTGGAAAGAGTCTCATACAATAAATAAATCCGCGGCTTTTACTAAAGATTATTTGGATTTGATTAAGAAACTAGCCAAAAACGCAGATTCGTTTGTAGTGGCAACAGATTTTGACGTAGAAGGAGAAGTTATTGGACTTAATGTCATAAGATTTGCCTGTAATAAAAAAGATGCCAATAGGATGAAATTCTCTACATTAACTAAAGATGAGTTAGTCACAGCCTATGAAAACAGATCAAAACACCTTGAGTGGGGCCAAGCTTATGCAGGTGAAACAAGACATTATTTGGATTTCTTTTATGGAGTTAATTTATCCAGAGCATTAACACTTGCCATAAAACACGCAACAAGCGGATTCAAGATTATGTCATCTGGTCGGGTACAAGGCCCAGCACTAAAAATCTTGGCAGATAGAGAAAAAGAAATAAGAAAGTTCAAACCAGAATCATTTTGGGAAATAGAACTTATTGCAAAAGAACTTTCAGCTTTTCACAAAAAAGGAAAATTCAAGAAAAAACAAGAAGCAGAAGCTATACTGAAAAAAACAAAAAACAAACCTGCAATAATTGATACCATCAAAAAAACAAAAGCACAGCAATCTCCTCCAAATCCTTTTGATTTAACAAGTTTGCAAATAGAGGCTCACAAAACATTGGGCATTACACCAAAAAGAACATTGCAAATAGCACAAGCACTTTACTTGGATTCATTAATCTCTTATCCAAGGACCAGTTCTAACCAACTTCCCCCTTCTTTAAATTACAAAAAGATCCTACAAAATATTGGAAAACAATCAAAATATAAACAACTAGCCCAAAAACTCCTGAAGAAAGATCTTAGACCAAATAATGGAAAGAAGATAGATGCAGCACATCCAGCAATTTACCCAACAGGAGAAATTCCCCAAAGATTAGCGGGCCAAGAATTTAAAATTTATGATTTAATCGTAAAAAGAACCTTGGCAACATTTGCAGAACCAGCAATAAGAGAAACCATCAAAATGGAAATAGATTGTAATAAAGAAATTTTTATTGCAAAAGGAATAAAAACAATAAAACCAGGATGGCACGAATTTTACGAACCCTATGTTAAACTAAAGGAAGAAGAGTTGCCTGATCTAGAAGAAAAACAAGAATTAAATGTAAAACAAATAAAACTTCATGAAAAAGAAACCCAGCCCCCAAAAAGATACACCCAAGCTTCAATAATAAAAGAGCTAGAAAAAAGAAATCTGGGCACAAAGGCTACAAGAACCGCGATAGTTGATGCTTTATATGAAAGAGACTATGTAGAGGAAAAATCCATGAAAGTAACAGAACTAGGATTAAAAACAGTAGATACATTGAAAAAATATTCCCCAGAAGTATTGGATGAAAACCTCACAAGACATTTTGAAGAAGAGATGGAGAAGATACGTTCTGGTAAAAAGAAAGAAGAATCAGTGATCAAGGAAGCGCAAAAAGTTTTAACAAAAATACTCAAACAATTCAAGAAACACGAAGAAAAAATAGGAAAAGCTTTATCAAAAGCAAATAAAGAAACACGAAGAAAAGCTTCACTTATAGGAGCATGTCCCATCTGTAAAAAAGGAGATCTCAGAATTCTTAAAGGAAAATATGGTACTTTTATTGCCTGCTCAGAATATCCAGAATGTAAGACAACTTTTAGTTTGCCTTCTTTTGGCTTAATCAAGTCAGCAGAAAAAAACTGCGACCAATGTAATTTTCCTAAAGTCTTGATTATTAAAAAAAGAAAAAAACCTCAAGAATTATGTATTAATCCCGATTGTCCTTCAAAGGCCATAGATAAAAAATTACTCAAAGAAAAAAGAAAGTGTCCTAAGTGCGGAACGCAATTAGTCATAAAGAAAAGTGCTTATGGAAGTTTCTTTGCCTGCCCAAACTATCCCAAATGTAAACACATAGAACCAATTAAAAATAACAACAAAAAAAAGTAAATTCATTACAAAGACAGGAAGAAGACAATGGATTACAAATTATGCTCAGGATGTATCAAACCAAAGAAAATATACAAAGAAACATTATGCAAAGAGTGTTATATAAGCATAATGGGAGAGGAATAAGTCTACTCAGAAACCTGATCTATTATAACTCCATTGTTTTCAATCTTAAATTTAACTTTTTTATTAATTGGTTTTTTTATCTCTAATTCTCTAAAATTATTTTTACTAAGTTCAATCAAACAATCACTCAATTTTTTTATCATTTCCCCTCCAACAGGCGAATCATTTCCGTCCAACTTAGAATAAACCTGATTTGCAATAACAACTGGAATTTTTTTTGATATTTGTTTTAGAAAATCAAATTCTTTTGCCATTTCTTTATTTGCATCATAGGCATCTTCTTTCAAAGCTCTTCTATAGTGCATCCCAATAGTATCAATGATTATTGCAGAAAAATCACTCTGCTTAACAAGTTTTGGTAATTTTTCAAAAAAGTCTTTTTGCTCCTCAAAACTTTTAATTTTAAATAAAAAGATATTATGTGCCAGATACTTAAAATTATCTTTAAGCTGTTGAGCTCTTTCAATAGAAAAACCATTCTCAGTATCTACAAAAATAACATTGTCTCCCCTGTTTGCTATGTCTAGTGCCAAGGCCATACAAAATGTAGTTTTGCCAGTAGCAGCACCCCCATAAATCATAGTTATTTCTTTTTTATATCCTTGAATCAGCTTATTGAAGCCTTTAATCCCTGTTTTTATCATCTTCTACCAAAAAATTTATAAGCCTCTCAGCATAAATACTTTGCTATGTCAAAAGAGACCAAACTTAAAGTAATGGAAGCCTTACAAGAAGAAGCATATAAAGGTATTGTAAGGATTGATGCTGAAACAATGCGTTATATAGGGGTAAGACCCGGAGACATTGTTGAAATAGAGGGAAACAGGGTAACAGTGGGGATAGTGGACAGAGCATACCCCACAGACGTAGGCCAAGCAATAATTCGTATGGATGGAATTCTAAGAAGAAATGCCAAAACAGGAATAGGAGAAAAAGTAAAAGTAAGAAAAGCCGAAATAATAGAGGCCTCATCAATATCAATTGCTCCTGCACAAAAGGGAGTTATGATTCAGGCAGATCCAGAATTATTCAAAAGAGGTTTGCTCGGAAGAGCAGTAGTTAAAGGAGACCTCGTTGCATTGGGAGGGGCCAAAAGAAGAAGAAAAACTTTCACAGGGTCCCCATTTGAGGATATCTTTGATGTTTTTGAACAAGGATTTATGGGAAGCTTTGCATTAGGTGCTTTAAAATTTGTAGTTGTTTCTACAACTCCTAAAAAACCAGTAATTATCACAGAAGAAACACAAGTTCACATAAACCCAAAAGCTGTTGAGGTGATAGAAGAAAAAGTTCCTGATGTAACATATGAGGATATTGGTGGCCTAGAAGAAGAAATTAAAAAAATAAGGGAGATGGTTGAAATACCACTCAAACATCCAGAAATATTCTATAAATTGGGCATAGAGCCCCCAAAAGGAGTCTTACTTCACGGTCCTCCAGGTTCAGGAAAAACATTACTTGCGAGAGTGGTTGCAAATGAATCAGATGCTAACTTCATATTATTAAATGGTCCGGAAATTATGAATAAATTCTACGGAGAATCTGAAAAAAGAGTAAGAGAAATTTTTGAAGAAGCAGAAAAAAATTC
>JAFCDT010000021.1 GCA_017609525.1 Candidatus Woesearchaeota archaeon
AAAGCAAAACCACTTGATTTTATTTTAACATTATGGACTCTGGTTATTATTCCATGAGCAAACTCGTGAACAACAGCAACAAAAAAGATTGCAATTATCCAGTGCCAAAAACCCAGGGTAGGCAAGCCAGGTAAGGAAATTCCAGGAAAAACAGGTGCTAAGACAGGAGGAGCTTCAGGGGTTAAAAAAATGTTAACAGCTCCTTTTAGCAAAGTATAAAAAATCACAAGCATACCTACAAATCCGAAAAAAATTCCTGAGTATCCTAAAAAAACAAAAGATCTTCTAAATTTTTTGGCAAGCCAATTCATAAATCTTAAGCCTAACTTAGTTCTATACAATGCGATTATTTTTCCTTGAATCTCAAACTTAGGTCTATTCCTCAAGAAAAAAATGAACAATAATCCATAAAAAATAATGGCAAAAATCAAATCCAGATTCATTTCAAAACTATTTCCCTCTTTTTATTGGTCTAAATGCCTTTGAGCTACATTTTCGACATTTAACTTTATTTAATCGTATCTTTCCTATGGCTGCCTTTCTCTTTGTTTTGCATTTTCTGCAAACAAATACATTGTTATATAATCTATTAGCTGCTTCTTGAAATTTCATTTTTTCTGTTTCATTATTTTATTATCTAAGATTATCCAATAAATAACTATATCATTTTCCTTCACAACAGATTTTAAGTCTTCAGGAATCTTCAAATCAAAAGTCTCATAGGTTTCCATATCCATTACATTTGCTACATCACCATGAATAGATAATATTTGAGCATTTTTCTTTTCAATTATTGGAGATTCTATTGGGTCATGTCCAGGTAAGACAGTGATTATTTTTTTACCATCCATCATACTCACAGCCTCTATTCTAAACTTAGCATGGCCATGCTTTCCAGTACTGGATTTATCCATACGTTTTATAACACATGGAACCCCATCAAAAATAGCATATCTGCCCGGTTTTAAACTTCCTACAATTGTTTGCTTTGTGGACATAGGGGAAAAAGAAAAATTAATATTTAAATAACTATCGCTTTCATATAGAAAAGCTTTTAAATTACTAATAGCCAAAAAAGCTAAGAAATGTAAGGTTTAGCAACCTTGAATCTGTGCAAATGGGAATTTACAAATATATTAAAGAATTATATAAGAAGCCAAAAGCTAATCTTAATGAACTTTGGAAAAAAAGATTAATAGAATGGCGTCGCTCTTCTGTAGTTGTTAGAATTGAAAGACCCACCCGTATAGATAAAGCACGTTCTTTAGGTTACAAAGCAAAAAAAGGTTTTTTTGTTGTTAGAGTGAGGGTTAAAAGAGGAGGAAGAAAAAGACCTAAACTCAGATCAGGAAGAAGAAGTAAAACCCAAAGAAGAAAAAAGATTGTTGGAAAATCATATAGATGGATTGCAGAAGAAAGAGCAGCCAAAAACTTCAAAAATTGTGAAGTTCTTAATTCATATGAAATAGCCAAAGATGGTTTATACTATTGGTTTGAGGTTATTCTTATAGATAAAGTAATCGTAAGAACCTACCCAGGATACGGTTGGGTTGGTGATTCTCGCGGCAGAGTGTTCAGAGGAAAAACTTCTGCAGGCAAGAAATCTCGTGGTTTAAGGCATAAAGGCAAAGGTGCAGAGAAACTAAGGCCAAGTTTAAGGGCTCATTCTAGAAAGGGCAAATAAAAAAATATTTAAACAAACCTTCATCCTATATGTTTTATGAAGAGGGGAGTTTATATTACATTAACCATATTATTGTGTTCTTTTGTTTATTCTTTAACAATATCATTAGATAGTCCCTCCAACAGAGCCGTGTTATCAGGACAAGAACCTCTTGCAGTAAGTGTATCCAGGACAGAAGAGGAAGAAATAACTGCTGTTTTTTTCTATTATCAAGATTCTCCAAAGAGCCCATGGCAAGAGATAGGTGTTGATACAGACATAAATAATGATTCCTACACAATCACTTTTGACACCACAACAGTAGAAGACTCAACAACCGCAAGAATTTTTGCAAATGCAACAAATTCTAATGGAAGTATGCTTGATAAAACTTCAGAAGTCTCTGTAGATATAGATAACATACCGGACAATAATCCTCCTTCTATAGATTCATTTTCACCTAATTCAAATCCCACTGTAACAATTTCCGAAGAAGGCACAACCATAACATACAAATTCAAAATAAACAAATCAGATCTAGATAAGGATAACTTAACAACTGCCTGGTATCTTGATGATCAACTAGTAAAAAACAATTCAGATGAATATACCTTTTCAGGGAACACCACAGGGAATCATACTATAAAAGTCACAGTCTCAGATGGAATATCCTCAAAAACAAAAGAATGGACTCTTACCTTGATCTCAGGTTGGATAAAGGTTCCAGAAAATAAAACAAAAGAAATAACCTCTGTATGTGGAAATGGAAAAGTAGAAGCAGGCGAAGATTGTAAAACATGTTCAAAAGATGTAAAATGTCCTTCAGATAGTGTATGCAGTAAAGAAGGCAAGTGCATAAAAGAAAAGAAACCAAAACGATGGCCAATAGTACTAATCCTGCTTTTCATTGTAATTATTACAATCGCAATAGTAGTTATATATAACAAAAGAGCAGAAAAAGTCTATGGTTCTTCTGTCCCCTCAGAAAAAACAAAAGAACAACCAGCTGAAATCTCAGATTTCTATAAAGAGCCAGTCAAACCAAAACCAAAAGAGACAAAGATCAAAAAAGTAATAGAACCCAAAAAACCAAAAACAGTAGGTTCAATTCTATTAAAGAATTATATTCAGGGATCTATTGCCAAAGGAAAATCTTTGGCAGAAATTAAAGATAGTCTTCTTAAAAAAGGATGGAAATTAGAAGACATAGAAGAAGCATTAAAAGAATATGATACCAAAAAAAGAGCTTGAAAAAGTAAGGAATGCATTGGAAAAATCAGAAAACCCTTTATTCTTTTTTGATGATGATCCAGATGGGCTAGCATCTTATTTACTCCTTAAAAAATACATTAATAAGGGTAAAGGAATAGTAATTAAAAACACTCCTTCTCTAAGCAGCATCTACATTAGGAAAATAAGAGAACAAAGTCCAGACATAGTATTTGTTCTAGATAAGCCAGATATAGATCAAGAGTTTATAGATCAAGCTAAAAAACCAACAGTCTGGATAGATCATCACCCTATAATCCAAAAACAAGGATTATTTCTTCATATTAATCCTAGGCTAAAAAAACCAAACACCAACCCTCCTACCTCTTACCTATGTTATAAAATAGCCAAAAACAAAAACATGTGGATCGCTGCAGTAGGGATAGTCGGAGATTGGCAGATTCCTAAGTTCTTAAACAGCTTCTTAAAAAAATATCCAGATCTAGCAATTAAAACAAAAAATCCAGAAGAATTGTTATATAAAACCCCTATCGGCCACTTGGCAAGATTTTTCTCATTCATATTAAAGGGAAAAACTTCTGAAGTAAGAAAATCTGTTTCAATTCTATCAAAAATAGACTCTCCATACGAACTACTTAATAAAGAAACTCCACGAGCAAGATACCTATATAAAAAATTTGACAAAGTAAACAAGGAATATAACAATCTACTAAAAGGGGTAAAAGCAAAAGGCAAAGAAAAACTACTGGTTTTCACATATCCCTCTATTAAAACGAGTTTTACAGGAGACCTAGCTAATGAACTTCTATACAAATATCCCAAAAAAGTAATTCTAATTGCAAGAGAAAAATCAGGAGAGATGAGATTAAGTTTAAGAAGCAAAGCTAAAAGAATAGACACTATACTTAAAAAAGCACTTCAAGATGTAGATGGTTATGGAGGAGGTCACGAACATGCTTGTGGAGGAAGTATCAAAATATACGACTTCACAAAATTTATTAAGAATTTAAGAAAACTAATCTAAAATTATCCTTGCATCAACTATCTTTGCTTCTTTTTGATTAATAATTAAAGGATTTATATCCAACTCCCTAATACCTGATTTTGTTAGCTTATTTAACCTTAAAATATTTTTAACTAACAATGAAAAATTAATTGATTTATCTCCCCTAATTCCTTTCAAAACTTTATAAGCTTTGATTTCTTTTATCATTTCCAAAGCATCTTTCTTAGAAATAGGGCACACCCTAAAACTCACATCATCAAAAACCTCAACAAAAACACCTCCAAGCCCAAACATAACTGAATACCCAAAGGTATCATCATTTTTTAACCCTAATATGATCTCTTTTCCCTTAACATATTCTTGAACTAAAATCTTACTACTTTTCTTCTTTAATTCATTAAATTTATTATAAAAAGCATATTTATCAACAATCATAACCCCGCCAATATCTGTCTTATGCAAAACTCCTGTAACCTTCAAGACAACAGGAAACCCAATTTTGTGTGCAAATTTAAATGCATCCTCTTTATCATAAAATTCATCCCTCCTAGCAACAGCAAAACCTTTTTTAGCAAGAAAGTCTTCAGCCTCTTTTTCTTTTAGAATCTTCATCAAAATAAACAAAAAGTGAAGATATATAAACATTATTTTTAACTCAATAACTATGAAAACATGGTTTGAAAGGGCAATATTCTTCTCTTGGTATTGTGATATAAGGGATTGTGCATACTGTTACATGTCAACCCAACCCAAAAAGAAAAAGGCAGTAAGGTCTCAAGCTTCAATACTTGCAGAACTATTAATATGTAAAAAACTAAAATGGAAGGTTGGTTTTATATCCGGAGGCATAGGTGCTTTTTCAAAAACAGAATTTAAAAACCTTTTAAAAAATATGTACAAAGTATCAAAAGAAAAGTTCTGGTTAAATATTGGCCCACTAGACAAACAAACTCTAAAATTGTATCTACAATATACAAAAGGGGTAGTGGGTTCAATAGAAACAATAAACCCAAAATTACACAAACTAGTCTGTCCTTCAAAACCAACAAAACCTTATGAAAAAATGTTCAGAATATCAAAAAGATTAAAATTAAAAAATGCAATGACCATAATCCTCGGTCTTGGAGAAACAATAGATGATTTTGAGAAACTCAAGAGGTTTATAAAAAAGTACAACATAGTAAAGATACACTTCTATGGTTTAAATCCCCAAAAAGGAACAATATTTGAAAAAGCAGACCCTCCGTCAAAAGAATATCAAGCTGAATGGATTAAAAAAACAAGGCAAATATTCCCAAAAATAGACATTCAATGTGGAATATGGAAAGACAGGGTTGATTATATTCCCACACTGCTAGAGGCAGGATCAAATTCTATCTCAAAGTTTCCAGCAATAAGGCTTTTCAACTCAGACTATGCTAAAAAAATAGAACAAAAAGTAAAAAAGACAAACAGAACCTTTGTTGGTTCATTAACCAAACTGCCAAAAATAAACTGGAATAAAGAAATAGATAAACTTAATATAGAAAAAGGTCTTAAAGAACAAGTAAGAAAAAAGCTTTTCAAGTATTTAGAGGTGATGAGGAAATCAAAAAAGTAGTTCTAATACTAATTTTAATTCTCCCATTTGTAATAGCTCAAGAAGAAAATTACCATCATTATGAAAGTCTTGATATTAATATAAAAATAAATGGTACAATAACTTCTGAAAAAACGCAACAAAATTCAGATCTTGATTCATTAAAAGTTCACTTATTTTATTTTCCCAAAGAGGATTTTAGGCAAAAAATTACTAGCTACAAAATAAATCCAGAAGCAGAAGTAAAAAAAGATGTAATAGAAATAGAATGGAAAAGGCCTAGTCAAAAAGTATTTGATTATAGTGTAGACTTTACGATTAGTACTCAAAATACTTTTCCTAAAATAAAATCAAAAATTAATTTTCCCTTTCTCAACATTCCAAAAGAATATGAAAAATATACACAACCCACTAAATACATCGATATTAATGAAGAGATAAAACAACAAGCTATTGAAATTGCAGAAGGAGAAACAGACTTGTATATTGTAACTCATAAAATAGCTGAATGGGTAAGGGGAAATATAAAATACGATTTAAATACCATGACAACAGAAGCAGTACAGAAATCTTCTTGGGTCTTTGCAAACAAAGAAGGGGTATGTGATGAAATAACAAACCTCTTTATTTCAATGGTAAGGTCTCTGGGAATTCCTGCTAGATTTATAGCTGGAACTGTTTACACCAATCAAAATTATAGGTTTGAAAGCCATGGTTGGGCAGAAGTATATTTTCCAAGCTATGGGTGGGTGCCTTTTGATGTTACTTTTGGCCAATATGGTTGGATTTCTCCCAGTCACGTAAAACTTATGTCTTCAGCTGATTCTGGGAATCCTTCAGTAAAATATGAATGGAAATCTCGTGGAATAAAAATCAAAACAGGAAAAAACAATGTTATGACAAAGGTAATCAATAAAACAGGAAAAACAAGTCCAGTAACATTGTTAAGTATAAAACCATTAAAAAGCCATGTTGCCCCCGGAAGTTATGTGCCATTGGAGGCCAAGGTTAAAAATCCCTACCAGTATTACATTGCCTTGACTTTAAGACTCGTAAGTGCTCCTGGCTTAGAAGACGAAACAATAAAAACACTTGTATTAAAACCTTCAGAAGAAAAATCTGTTTATTGGTTACTTAAAGTTCCAGAAAAAATAGATGAAAAATTTATGTACACATCAGAAATAAAGGTCAAAACTTCGTTCGAAAAAGAAGATAGGGCAAAATTACAGTATGGTGCAAGATTCAAAAAATATTCCAAAGAATGGGCCATTGAAAAAATTAAAGAATTAGAAGAAAGACAAAAAAAGGAATATTTTACTGACATTGATTATCAATGTGATACTGATAAAAAAACATATTATTCTAATGAAGAAATACACATCGGTTGTACAGTAATAAACAGTGGAAACCAGAATATAAATAATCTTAAATTTTGTATAGAGGATCAATGTGAAGTTACTAGTCTCAATCTTGCTGAAAAACAGAGATTAAACTTTTCTACAACAGCTCAAGAACAAATAACAATTATAGCAGAAACAAAAGAAAAAATAAAATCATCCATAATCAATACAAGAGTCGTCACCCATCCAGAAATCTCCTTCAAGCTTACGCCAAAAGAGATAAAATACAGAGAAAGAAAAGAACTTGATCTTTTAATAAGTCCCAACACAAACCTTTATGATACAGCAATCAAAATAAAGAAAAAAGAATACAATCTTGGAAATTTAACAAACCAGGACCATGTATTGAGATTAGAGGCCAGAGGTTCAGCATTACTTAATGGATTGGTCTTCTCATTTAAATTCAAGGATGAACTAGATAGGGAATATGAAATCCAAGAAGCAGTACCTATAACCGTAAACAACATTCCATTCTATAGAAAGTGGTTTAGTAACTTTTAGAAAAATGATAAAAACATTTAGACATAGTTAGAACATTGTTATTCTATCATGCAATATAAGATCCATCATAAAACTTTTTTAAAAACTATTACTAATCAACAGAAATAGATATATCACAATGGGAAGCCAAGATTATATAACTTTAAAGAAAAAAATCAATAGCTTTTAGCTACATATACTATATGGTTTGCTTTTTTATTGCAAATAATACATCTCTGGTTTGATTTAACTTTATCTTCTCTCGGATATAATGTCCCACAAACATTGCCTCCATTAGTCTCTGATTTAAGAATATCTGCACATTTTTCCCCTTCTTTTTCCATGGAACAGAAAGGAACTTTAATAAATCCTTTGTATTTATTGATTAACTCCTTAAGGTCTTTCAAGGAGGTTGCATTTCTCGTACTATTTTTAAAATATTTTTCTGCTCTAAGCCTAATATCTCTGTCTAATTTTTGTGAATTTAATTTAATTGCCCTACCTAAACCTGAAATTGCAATTTTTTTTCGTTTTTTCTCTGTTCTTAAAACCAGTGAGATCTTATTTTCTTTTAACTCATTTGGACCAACTTCCAATCTGATAGGTACTCCTTTTAACTCCCAATAGTTATATTTAAATCCTGGAGTCTCATCCCGATAATCAAGTTTAGCCCTATATCCCATCTTTATAAGGCTAGCCAGTATTTTTTTGCATTTTTGAAGTATTCTGTTGGATTCTGATGGCTTGTCTGTAAAGATTATTGGAACTATTATGATTTGTGTTGGAGACATGTCAAAAGGAATTATCAAACCATTATCGTCTCCATGAATTCCTATCAAAGCAGCCATAATCCTCCAGATTCCTGGGCCAAAGCAGGTTTGCCAAGCAAAAAACTCTTTCCCGTTTTTTCCTAGTATTCTAATATCGTATGCTTTAGAGAAATTTTGCCCTAAGTCATGGGTTGATGCAAGTTGGTTTCTTTTGCCGTCCGGCATTAGGGTGTCTGGAGTATAAGTGTTATCTGCTCCTTTAAATTTATCCCATTGCGGTCTTTTGAAGTAAAGGAAAGGAATCATAATCTTATCTTTAATCACTTTTTTAGTGATGTTCAAATCCTCTTGAATTTGTTTTTGCGCTTCTTTATGAGTCTCAAAGACATTATGAGATTCTAAAAAAGGGAATTCTCTTCCTCTCAAAAATGGCCTAGTAGTCATCTCATTTCTAAAAGAAGATATCCTACTTTGATATCCTTTAAAGGGGAGATCTTTATAGCTTCTAAACCATAAAGAATACATAGGGTAAATTTGTGCTTCACCCGTCGGTCTTAATGCAAAACGCTCCTCTAATTTTTTACTCCCAGCTTCAGAGACCCAGAATACATTTGGTGTAAACCCTGCGTGTTCTTTCTCTTTTTTTAGGCTTTCTTCCTTTACAGCCATAGGAAACAAAAAAGGCAAGTGGTCTGTTGCCTCTTCTTCTTTTTCCAGATATTCGTATATTTTCCTCAATATAAAAAATCCCCAGGGTCTGTGTACTACAAATCCCTGAATACCAAACCTTATGTCTGCCAATTCAGCCTTTTGGATAACTTGACTATACCATTCAGAAAAATTTTCAGATTTTTTTACAGTAATTCCTTGCTCTGCCATAGAATTTAAATAAATTACAGAATTTATAAAGGTTATTAAAAATGGGCCCAGCAGGATTTGAACCTGCATATCGTGGTCCGAAGCCACGTATGTTATCCAGATTACATCATAGGCCCCTATAACATAAATTAGGATCAATTACTCCTTTAAGTATTTTTAGTCTCGTAGAATAAGTAGTATTTGCAGGACAAAAACCATATTTCTGCCAAATCAAAAACCTTGAATATTTCACTTGGTTTTTAATCCCCACAAGATTCATCCACTTCTTTAAGTTAGAAACTCCATTTACATCAAGTCTATGTCTAATGTTTTCAGTAGAAATTTTTGAGTCATAAACATTTTAGATGAAATTATAATTTAATAATAAAACTAGTTACTATAAATGAAATAAAGAAAAAATCGGAAATTTTGTGGATTTAACTTTTAAACCTTTCCACTCTTAAATAAAAACAAATATTTATATAAAAAACAATCAAGGATAAACACCAATGTCACTGAAATTACTACAGGCAACAGCAACTTTATTCGGAACAGTTATTGGGGCAGGAGTTCTTGGAATTCCTTATGTCATATCAAAATCAGGATATCTTATAGGTTTGTTGCAAATAATTGTCCTTGGTTTTGTTGTTTTATTAATGTACCTATATCTAGAAAAAATAACCAGAAAAACAAAAGGACATCATCAGCTAACAGGTTATGCAGAAATCTACCTCGGGAAAAAAGGGAAATTCTTTATGTGGATCGCTATGTTAATAGGTGTCTATGGTGCAATAACAGCTTACTATATTGGTATAAGTAAATCTTTGTCAGCCATATTGGGTGGCTCCCCATTGGTTTATGGCATAATAATTTTCATTATAACTACAATCATCATACATAAGGGCATAAATCTAATTAAAAGATACGAGCTTTATCTCGGTATAACAACAGTAGCAATAGTGATATTAATTTCTATTTTATTGATTCCTTACATAAACATAACAAAACTTACAACAATTAACCTAAGCAACTTTTTTGCACCATATGGGGTTATTTTATTTGCCTTTCTTGGTGCAGCAGCAATCCCAGAAATGAAAGAAGAGCTACAAAGAAACAAAAAAATGCTCAGAAAAGCCGTAATCCTGGGAGCAACAGTTCCATTATTGGTATACATCCTTTTCTCACTGACTGTTATAGGCACAACAGGCACAGAAACAACACAGGTAGCAACAATCGGCCTAGGGGAAAAGGTTGGATTTCATATGGTGTGGTTGGGAAATCTTTTTGCTATATTTGCCATGACAACTTCTTTTTTAACATTGGGCTTAGCACTAAGACAGGTTTTTAATTTTGATTACAATATCTCAAAAAAATTTGCAACTGCTCTTGCTTGTGGTATTCCGTTTTTATTATTTTTTCTCCTAAAGAATTGGACAGGATTTGCGAATATAATAAATGTAACAGGAGTATTTGCAGGAGGGATAGAAGGAATTTTAATAGTATTAATGTTTTGGAAATTTGATAAAAAAACAAACAAGCTCCCGGGAGTTTTACTGGTTCTTTTGTTTATAACAGGTGCGGCATTTTTGTTAGTCTAATTAATTAAAATCATTTTAGAAAAATAGCAAAGAATTAAAAATCCTTTATTTCATCATCTTGTCTTTAACAGCGTCATCTTTCTGGCACATTGCAGTGTTTTTATTGCAGAATCTTCTGCATAGGTCTCTGTTATTTTCACAAAATGGCTGACAAATAT
>JAFCDT010000022.1 GCA_017609525.1 Candidatus Woesearchaeota archaeon
AGTATGTTAATAAATAAAAGAGGTGCTAGTTTAGTTATTTCTTGGGTTTTATTATTGGGATTAACAATTGCTTTAGGTATGGCTATTTTTTCTTGGTCCAAGATTCAAACAGAAAAACATGTTGAAGGTACTATTAAATATGTTGAAGGAGCTTTGGATTGTGAGCAGGTTTCTATTGGAGTAAAACAATTGAGTAGCTGCAATAGTGTGGAAATTGTTAATACTGGGAAATTGAAAATTGATGCATTGGTATTAAGGAAATTAGAACCCACTGAAGAAGCAAGAAGCCTCGAAGAGGTAGAGTTGTGGCCCAAGCCAAAAGAACCGAATATAAAACAAATATCATGGACTGTTGGGGCTACAAAGATGGAAGTTTTACCTTTAATAAAACAAGGTACAAGGTATTATGGATGTACAGAAAAAAAGGTGGTGTTGAGTTGTGAATAAAAAAGGAATAACTCCTCAAATTGCAACCATTCTTTTAGTTGCCCTTGTTATTGCTATTTTAGTTATTGTTTTTTTATGGGGGAAAAGATATATAGAAGAAAGAGCATTAAAGCAAGGTAAACTATCTGAAAAACAGCTAGAGTGTGAACAGGTAGCTATAACAATTGTGAGTGCCTCTGAAATAGGTGCAGGAGAGGCAAAGGTCGTTCTTAAAAACTTAAAAAATAAAAGAGTAGATCGGTTTGTGTTTAGAGCTAATGGAGATGTGGGAGAAGCGCAAACAATCAAAGAGGTGTTGGATGGGTTAGCTGTTAAAGAGTATACGATTACTTTTAGTGAAAAAGTTGGTGATTTGAAAACAATAGAAGTGTTTCCAGAATTAAAAGTTGTTCCCAGAGTTTATGTGCCTTGTTCAAATAAAATGGTAAGAGCAAATATTTAAATAGTTTTAATTAAATATTTTATGTGATAAAAATGAAAAAAAGAGGTGTTAGCCCATTACTTTCTACTGTCCTTATTATAGCTTTTGTTGTTGTTCTTGCAGCTTTTATCTTTGGGTGGGGAAAAGGTTATATTGAGGATTTAACAGAATCTGCTGGAGAAAAAACAGAAGAAAAGATTTTTTGTTTGCAGAGTGTTGGGTTTGAGATTTCTACTTTATGCTATAGTTCTGATAAAGGAACTTTAAAGGTTGGAGTTGATAATAGAGGAAAAAAAGACATTACTGGTTTAATTTTTAGGATAAAGTACCTGGATGGTTCTGCTGATGCGGTTCTAAGTGGAACAGAAAAAGTAAAATCAGGCACTTTTCCGATTAAAGAAGCAAATTTAGAGGTTTTTGAAGTGGAGTATGATAAAACAAAAAATTTAAAAGAAATAGAAATTATTCCTAAGGGTATATTAAAACAGGGTAAAGAGGTAACCTGTATTGAAAGCTCTGAATTAGAGCAAATTTATAATGAATGTTAAAAAAAGGAGGTTAAGAATGAACAAAAGAGGCATTAGCCCACTAATAGCCACAGTTCTTATTATTGGTTTTACAGTTGCTTTAGCAGCCGTAATTATGACATGGGGACAGAGTTTTTCTAAGGGAATTCAAGAACAGACAGAGGAAACATCCACACAACAGATAACTTGTGCACAAGATGTTGTTTTTGATCTTCAGAATGTTTGTTTATCTTCAGGGACTACTTATAAACTTACTGTTGTAAATAATGGAAATAAAGATATTGAAAAGTTTAAAGCAAGGTTTTACGAAAATGCAGATACAGTTCATACAGCAGATATCTTTGCTGATACAGGAGAATCATTAGCTTCATTCGGTATTGACTCTGACACAGCAGATGCTACTGTGAGTACTATTAAAAAAGTAGAAATCATCCCTATTGTGACAATTGGAGGCAAAGAAGTAACATGTGCAAGTAATCTAGATTCATTTGGAGATCTTGATGGGTCAGCTATTGCTAGTTGTACATAAATTTTTTATTTTTTAAAATGAAAGGACAGCTATGGATTTCTGCAGTACTGTATATGGCTTTAGGAGTAGTTCTTATTTCTTTAATTCTGGCTGCCGGACTACCTTTAATTAATAAAATGAGAGACAGAAATACAATTTTACAAACTAAGGAAATGTTGATACAGATGGATGAGAATATTAGGGCGGTTATAAGTGAGGGACCAGGCTCTAAGAGATTTTTATCACCTTTAGAGGTTGGGAAAGGAGAGTTGTATTTTGATAAAGATAACACCAACAATATTACTTGGACCATAAGAACAAACAATAAAATGATGGAACCAAATATTATGTTTAAGGAAGGTTTCATAGAATTCTTTCTTGAAGAATCTTTAATTGAAGATGAATATCTAATCTATTTGAATTTAGCATATGATGAAATTGCAGATATACAACTCGATCCTGATAATCCATATGGAAATCCTTTTACTGGCACATATAGTTTAACCATTGAACGTACAGGAGATTATACTGGCAATTTACCTATTATTAAGCTGACTCTATCCTAATAGAAAATTATATTAAGGAAATAATGGTATCTTTCTATAAAAAGGAGGTGTATTTTGGGCTTATTTAATAAAAAACAAAAAAAAGAGGTTAAGACTGAAGAACCCTCTTTTCATATTGATACTAATGAAGAGATAGTACAATTGCCAGAAATAGAAAACAAAGAACAGTTTGATATTACTTATAAATTAATAAGTCCTTATGCTTCTGCACATATTTTCTGGAATGCCGAAACCCACGAATTAGTATATCATGTTGAAGAACCCAAACTAGATGAAAAAGAAAAAAAAATACTTAAGATCTTAGAAAATGGAATTGAAGAATTAATCAACATTACTTTAATTAATATTAAAGATAAGAAAATTGTTATTGAATATCTTGAAAAGAATATGAAGGCTTTGCTTAAAGAATTCGGAGTTAGCCTGAGTAATGAATCTTTTTTGAAACTAATGTATTATCTGTACAGGGATTTTGTTGGTTTGAATGAAATTGAACCTTTATTGAATGATTATTATATTGAAGATATTGAGTGTAATGGAAGCAATGCTCCTATTTATATTGTACATAGAAAATACAGAAATATGAGAACGAATATTGTTTTTACTGACAATAAAAAATTAGCCAGCTTGGTTGAAAAGATGGCTCAAAGGGCTGGGAAATATGTAAGTTATGCTTCTCCTTTGTTAGATGGAAGACTACCTGATGGGTCCAGGGTCAATGCTACCTATACAGAAGATATTACTTCCAGGGGTCCAACATTTACAATTAGGAAATTTACTAAAGAACCATGGACTCCTGTGAAATTAATGGAATTTAGAACCGTAAGTCCTGAAATCTTAGCTTATTTTTGGATTTTAATAGAAAATGAAGCTAACATAATGATAATTGGTGGTACTGGAAGTGGAAAAACTAGTTTTTTGAACAGTATTGCTTTTTTTATTCCTCCTGCTGCTAGGGTTGTTAGCATAGAAGATACAAAGGAGTTACATTTATTGCATGAAAACTGGTTGCCTGCTGTTGCCAGGCAGAGTTCGGGAATAACTGGATTGTCAGGAGGAGGGCACGGAGAGGTTACTTTGTTTGATTTGCTTAGGGAGAGCTTCAGGCAAAGACCTGATTATGTTATAGTTGGAGAAATAAGGGGCAAGGAGGCTTTTGTTTTATTTCAGGGAGCGAGTTCTGGACATCCGAGCTTTAGTACGATGCACGCAGAAGATGTAGAAACAATGGTTAGAAGACTAGAAACAGAACCAATTAATCTTTCTCCTAGTTTAGTTGCTTCTTTAGATGTTACAGGAATTATGATACAAACCAAAGTCGGTGGAAAAGCGGTAAGGAGGTTAAAGGAGGTTGATGAAATCATTAGTGTAAGCCAAAGCCTGGGCAATGTGAAAATTAATAAGGCTTTTATTAGGGATCCCAGAACCGACAAGTTTTATTTTAAAAGAGCAAGTTATATCTTGGACAAAATAATGAAAGAAAAAGGAATGACCCGGGAAGAGTTAAATAGGGAATTTAATTTAAGAACAAAACTTTTAATGGCCCTTTATAAAAATAAGGTTTTTGGTTTTAAAGAGGTACAGGATGCTATTCATTCTTATTACAAGAATCCTGCAGGAGTTTTAAAAAAATTTGGAGTTATAAAGTGACATTAGAAAAAATAGAACAAAATGCTAAAAGTATAATTGAGGCAGCTTATAGTTATGAGAGAGAGAAAAAAAGAAAAAAGAAAAAAGAAATTGGCGATTTGATCAGAAAGCTAGGTTCTGAGATTAATGATTTATTAGAAGAAGAAAAGAAAAATGCAGGTTAAAGATTATGCAACTAAGATTTTGTCTTTGGTTAAAGAAGCCAAACTGTATAGAGATAAGAAACTTAAATTATTAAATGATTTAAAACTTGTTGATTCTCAACTAAAATCAGGAAAAATTGATAAAAAAAGTTATGATAATGTTGTTTCTAGATACTTAAAAGGAAAAACCAAGGAAGAAGCAATTAAAGAATATAATAATAAAATCTTGGACGTATTGGATAAGATAAAATCTAATACTAATGCCATACTTGATTCTTTTCAACAAAAAAAATCTAAAAATGTTGAGGTAGTTGGAGATATTAATTCTGTTAGGTTTTTGAAGGATAAAAAAGGAAAGAAGAAAGAAATATTTAAAGAAGGGTACAATGTTTATGAACCTAATAAACTTGGAAGACTTGCCAATTATCTTTTGGGCGGCTTAGCAAAAGATTTGATTAAAAGATATCCTGCCTTTTTTAGCAATTTATTCTTTTCCTTAAAATCTTCTGGTATAAAAATCTTGTCTAGAACCTATGTAGCTATTCTTCTTTTTTTAACTATTGTTGGATTTCTGATCTCAATATCGGTTTTGCTTTTTGTGTTAAAAGGAAATATCTTTTTCAATATTATTCGAAGTCTTTTTTTAAGTGTTTTTTTTGCAGCTACACTTTTTGCTTTGGTTTATATTTATCCTGCATCATTGGTAAATGGACATAAAAGAAAAATGAGGAATGAATTGCCTTTTGTTGTTATTCATATGGCTGCTGTTGCAGGTTCTGGTGCACATCCAATATCTATGTTTAATCTTATTTTAACCTCTGACGAGTATCCAGCAATACAGGTTGAGATTAAGAAAATCGTAAATTATGTTAATCTTTTGGGATATGACCTGGTTGGGGCTTTAAAATCTGTTGCAGTTACAACTCCTTTGAAATCTTTTAGTGAGTTATTAAATGGAATGGCCACAACCATTGAAACAGGAGGAAGCTTAAAATCTTATTTAGATGCCAAATCCAAGGATTTAATGACCAGTTATAGGTTGGATAGAAAAAAGTATTTAGAAACTTTAAGAACCTATTCAGATATTTATACAGGAATTTTAATTGCTGCTCCTTTGTTATTTTTTGTTGCTTTGGCTATTATACAAATGTTGGGAGGAAATATAGGCGGAATAACAGTAAGCACTTTAGCAATTGTGGGTACCTATGTTGTGCTACCTTTGTTAAATGTTGCATTTATGGTATTTTTGAATATAACGCAACCTGGTTAAAATGATATTGAGATTTAAGAAACAATATTTAATTGGAATTTTAATAGCAGCATTTTTAATAGCTCTTGACTTTATGTATTTTTTAAAGACCAGGTGGTTTTATACTTTTTTCATCTTAGCAATAAGTGTTGCTTGGCTACAGTTTTGGATTGATTTCTTTAATGAATTAAAAAGGCAGAAAGAGATTGAAACTAAATTCTTAGAGTTTGTTAGGTCTTTGGTTAATACTGTAAAGTCTGGTGTTTCAATCCCTCAGGCCATTGTTAATGTTGCAAGTGATGATTATGGCGCTTTGAATCCTTATATTAAAAAATTAAGCCACCAGGTTCAGTGGGGAATTCCTGTCCCCAAGGCACTAATGACATTTAGCAGAAATACTGGAAATAGCGTGATTAAACGATCTGTTGCTATTGTTATTGAGGCAGAGAAGTTTGGGGGGGATATAGAGAATGTTTTACAGTCTGTTGTTAGCTCTGTGTTTGATGTTAAAAAGATGAAGCAGGAAAGGAAATCAGCGGCATACTCGCAGATTGTGCAAGGTTATATTATATTCTTTGTTTTTATTGTAATTATGCTTGTTTTACAGTTAAAGTTATTTCCTCAGTTAACTAAAATGGGTACTAGCTTTGGTGGATTGGGAGGATTGGGCATTGGGGGAGGGATGATTAGTGGAGAAGCGGGCAAACTTAATTTAGATAAGATTTTTTTTGGATTGGTTTTAGTTCAGGGTTTTTTTGCAGGAATTATGATTGGCAAGTTTTCAGAAGGAACACTCAAGAACGGGTTGATACACTCATTAGCTTTAATAACTATTGCTACTTTGATTATAACAACTATTAAAGGTGGTTTATGGTGAAAAAAGGGGCGAGCCATGTTGATTGGGCAATTAGTCTTGGTATTTTTTTGGTTTATATCTTAACTGTTATTATTTTTATTAAACCTGGATTGGCTCCCAGTTATAAAGCAGACGAGTTATTGGATTATGTTGAAAATTCTTTGATTGATGAAGTTAGGTTAGATATAGAGAAAACTCCACTTTATATTGAGTATAGTGACTTTGAAGATCCTGGAGATTCATACCATTTCGCTATTAATGAAAACCCCTTTGATGTGTATAACAATCTTATTATGTATGATGAAAATTTAGATACCAAAAAAGGAGTTGATTTTAGCAGCAATAAGATAAAATTTAATCATAATGGAGATCCAACTGGGAAATATTGGTTTGTTTATAATCCCGAAGGCACACCAAAATCTTTTAGCCAGGGAATATATGAACTTGATATAGTAAATCCTTCTGTTTATGAATTTGGAATTGCCCAGAATGTAACTGGTGTTTCAGAAAGCAAGGTATTGAATTTTGTTGACTGTAGCCAAGAGGGAGTTTATGACTCTTTAAAAGAGAAGTGGAATTTTCCTAGTGACAAAGAATTTGAAATTAGTTATTATTTTAATGATGAAAGCCCGGTTATTCTTTGCAGCAACAATATAGAGATTTTACAACAAACTAATGTGTATGTAAGGGTTTTGAAGATGCCTGTTTTGGGAGAAAATGGAGAAAAAACAAAAGAGGTAACTTTTAATGTTAAGGTATGGTAAAAAAGGTTATTTAAAAACTATTGAAGCTGTGATAGCAATTGTTTTGTTATTGATATTTATTTATTCTGCTTTGCCTCGATATATGGAGCATCCCCCAGAGGTTCCTGCAGTGGTTGAGAATGTACAGAACATGATTATAAATGATATTACCAATGTTAAATCTGGAACTGGAAAATATTACAGAGAGATGGTTCTTGATTCTAATGAAAAAACTTGTTCTGGAGTTGAAGATGTTACTAATTGCAGGAGTGTGTCGGACCTGAATTCTCTAATGCTTTTAGTTGAAAAACATTTGCCCAGTGACTATTACTATATTTTCAAAATATGTGACCAGGTTAGCTGTATTCCAGACGAGCCCATTAAAACTCCTGTTGATAAAACAGTTTATATGGATGATGTCTTTTTGTCTCCTGATGATCCAAATAGGGACTCTAAAATATTTAGATTTTGGATCTGGCAGAAATAAAAGATCTAATATACTCTTTTTTTGACAAGTTTTCTTTTTTAGCCAGTTTTTTTATTGCTTTGTCCATCTTGCTGCCATATTGTGCAGCCAGTTTTTTTCTTTCTGCAAATTCTTTTTTTAATCCTAGCTTAATTGCAGCCTTTCTTAGAATAACTTTTTTTTGTTTATTTTTTATTTTATATTCTGCAGGAATTCTTAAAGAATATTTTATTAAATCTAAGCCTAGAAAAGGAGCCCTGATTTTTAGTTTTGTATCTTTAGCTAAAGCAAAGTCTCTTTGTAGGTCTCTTTTATATAAATTTTTTAATCCATTGAGACATTCTTGATTTATGTTTTTTGACAAATTGTGTCTTTCATAACCAGCAAATATTTCTTCTGAACCAATGCCGGAAAAAATTAATTTCACTTTATCTTTTTGTGCTTGCAACATTGCAGGGTACACAGCCAATGCAACCCCAACTTTAACTACGTCTGGTTCTTTTATTAATGAAGTTATTTTTTTAATGTATTTGGGAATTTCATTTATTCTTATTTTAATTATTTTAAGCTTAAATCCCAATTCTTTTGCTATTTTTTCTGAATATATTAAATCTCTTGCTTTTGTTAGATCTTTATCTTCTAAAGCCACTGTATAGCATGTAAATTTATAATTTAATTTCTTAAGAAGGAAGGCTATTAATGTAGAATCGATTCCTCCTGAGAACAAAACCCCTATTTTTTCATTTTTAGGGGTTTCTTTGATTATGCTTTCTATTAATTCTCCCACCTCTTTTGCTATTTTGCTTTCTTTCTTGGTTATTTCTGGTTTTATTTTAAAATTCTGAAACTCTTTTTCATTCTTCCAAAATGATTCAACACGCATTTTATCTTTAAAATAACCTGAATTTTATTAATCTTCTGGTTTAATATTCTGGAGTATAGAAACCTTAATAAAGACTAAGAAATATGATAAAATAAAAGGAAAAAAGGGGATCTTCGTTGATAAAGATTATTACAAATTTCATACAAAGAATCTTTCTTCAGATATTTAGATATAGGAAACATATAAGATTGGGACTTTATGGGCCTCCGAATGCTGGGAAAACTACTTTGGCAAATAGAATTTCTATGGATTGGTTAGGAGAAGAAGTTGGAGCTGTTTCGAAAATACCTCATGAGACTAGGGAGGTAATAGTCAAAGATAAAATTGTTATAGAGGGAAAAGATGGTAAAAAAATTAGTTTCAATCTAGTTGATACTCCTGGAATAGCAACCAAAATAGATTATGAAGATTTTTTAAAGTTCAAAATGAGCAAAAAAGAGGCTAAAAAAAGAGCCAAGGAAGCTACTAAAGGAGTAATCGAAGCAATAAAATGGTTGGATAACATGGATGCAGTTATTGTTGTTTTGGATTCTACTCTAAATCCATATAGCCAGGTAAATCTAACAATAATTGGAAACCTGGCAGCAAGAGAAATTCCAGTTTTGGTTATTGGAAATAAGATTGACCTGAAAAAATCTAAACTCAAGAATATTGAAAATGCATTTCCTCAATATGATGTTGTTGGTGTTTCAGCAGAGAAAGGACACAACATGGAGGAATTTTATGAATCATTATTTAGGGTGGTGAAATAAAATGTTAACTTTACAATTTGTGCCTTACCATGAGATATCAAGCCTAAGTTCTGCTTCAAGGATTAATAAGATCCTGGGATTAGTTAAAGATAATAAGATTGTATTGATGGAAGGGAGATTATCCCCTGTTGAAGAAACTGACTTAATACAAAAAACAATGGAAGATATAAATAAAACCTTTAAGGGCATAGAATTATGTACTATTTATCCCCAATCAAAGGATGAAAAGATATTCAAGAAAGCAATGAGAGGGATGTTTAATCTTATTTTAGGTAATAGGGGAGGAATGACTATAATTGGGCCAGCCACCCTTGTTAAAGAAATTAAAAAAGATCCTAATAAAATTCAATTGTTAATGACCAATGGAGTGAAGAGAAGACGGAGAAAAAAATGAAATTAAAAAAAAAGATCGATTTAAATCAATTAGTGATTTGGTCTTTAGTTTTGTTTGCGTTTTTTGTTATTTTGCATAATCTTATATCAGGTATTTTTAGGGTTGAAGAGCCGATATTTTTTATTCTATCCTTAATTACCGGAGCGGTATTTATGGTTTCTACTTTTTTGGTAATAGTTATGTTTTTCGTTAGATTAGGAGGAAAAAAATAAATGCCACACCAATGTGTAAGATGCAATACAATTTACCCAGATGGTGCTGAAGAATTATTAAAGGGGTGTAATTGTGGTGGTAGATTCTTTTTTTATGTTAAAGATAAGCATCTAAAAGAAGCTGAGAAAATTATTCATAAATTATCTGATAAAGAGAAACAACAAATAGAAAAGGATGTGCTGGATATTGCTGGTGTTACAGAAGATAATAAACCAGTTATTTTAGATTTGGAAACTGTTAGAATTTTGAAACCTGGAAAGTATGAGTTAGATGTTGTTAAGTTGTTTAAAGGAGAGTCTTTGGTTTATAGATTAGAAGACGGAAAGTATATTATTGATTTACTTGCTACTTTTAAAAATCTGAGAGAAGAGAAAAAATAATTATTTTTCTTCAAAGAATTCTTTTATTTGTTTTACAGGATAATTAGTTATTTTAATTTCCCAGTCTTTTGGAAAACATTTAAAGTAATTAGGCCAGATTAGTTATTTTAATTTCCCAGTCTTTTGGAAAACATTTAAAGTAATTAGGCCAGATATACCTTTCATCCATGAAGATTATTATCCCTCTATCTTTCTTTGTTCTTATACACCTTCCGGCGTTTTGAATACTCTTAATCATTGCAGGATATAAATAGCCATAATCCCAGCCACGATTGAATCTCTCTTGATAGTATTTAATTAGTTCTTTAGTTTCTAAATTTGGTTTTGATAAAGGCAATCCAATAACTAAAACAGCTTTTAAAAAATCTCCTGGCAGATCA